>WRDH01000079.1 GCA_009783555.1 Oscillospiraceae bacterium | reverse complement strand
TTATTCCTCCTGATGTCTTGACTCACCAAAAAGTAACTTGCTCATATGCGCCACCGTCACGGGGAATATCTAGGTCTTCAAAGAATGGGACATCAACATTCAACAGTTCTTTAGGCTCAATTTTTTGCAAGCCACCGCCATAAACACGTCCTTCGCTATGTAAGCTATCCGGTGTTATTGTGTTTAGTAGTTCCCAAACAGTTCTTTTCAAATCTGGTTTTTGAGCAAGGCATTCCAAAAGACTCCTGTGTGGATAAAGAGCGAGATACGAGTTTGTTACCGTCGCCCTTGAGTTGTTCAGAATAAAACGAAATGCGCTATCGTTATCGGTGCTTTGTCTACCCATATAGGTGCAAATTAGCATGGGGGCTTCGCGTTGTTCTTGAAAATACCAACACTTGCGGGATTTACATAAGTAGCCACTACCAACACTTTCTCTGCCGCTTTCAAGGTAATCCCAAAGCAGAGGATAATTATCTCTCACTTCTTCCTCGCTTAGTCGGCAGTCGAGTAAAAACAGACGTTGCGGTAGAACGGGGTTGCCAAACTCATCAGATTCAATCTCTGTGATTTGGACATGTCTTGCGCTCGGTAGAACAGGACGGAAAAACTCAAGTGGCAAGCCTAAATCCAAAACACGAGATTCCTCAATAATGAAAAAGCTGTTGCCGCCAGTGGCTATTCCGCGCTTTACATCAAAATAATCTCTTAGCTTAGGAGAGTGTTCTTTTTCCTGCCTTTGTGGCAAACAAGGGAAGCGTGTCCATTTCGTTTCTTTATATAGAATGTCCGTGCTTATGCTCTTGCGCTCATTTGGGGACTCTAATGTACCGCCGTAAGTAAATGTCACGCAATTAATAGTCGGTTTTCTTTTTCTAAACCAAACAACAGCCGAGGATACCAAGGCGTCTTCAAATTGGATATCATTGGGATTGAACCTATGTATTCTGAAAAGTTCAACTTCGCTCAACAGAAAATGCTTTAGCGCTTTTCCGTAGTTGACATCCATAAACTCGCTCGGTATTAACCAACCAGCAACAGCATCTTCTTCCATCCATCTAACAGATTGAAGAAGAAAATGGCAGTATAATCCCGCAAGCCCTGACAACTTCACACCAGATGTCATCTCGGTCTTGTTTTTGATGCATAACTTCCTTGCGACATCAATAAGATGGTGGCGTACATAAGGAGGATTACAAATAACCAAATTATAATAATCGTCAGGTTCAATATCCGTAAAGTCAGCATTGATTATGTTAATATCACAATCATGCCAAAAACTATCAGACGCACATGCAATTAACGGATCGATTTCGACCGCCGTTGCCACTGCTATATCATTGGCATCGGCTATTGCTAAAAGCGCGGAATAGAAAGCTCCTGTTCCAAACGCAGGATCGAAGAACTTAATGTTGCGCGCCGAATCCATGCTGCTAATACCGAACGAAACAACCTCGCGCGCCAGTGATGTAGGCGTAGCAAATTGACCTAGTTTGCGCCGCTCTTCAATTGTTTTCTGGGCATCAAGTTCGGTCTGTAAAGCAAGCCGACGGTTTTCATAAAAATCGTTTACAGCCCGTATAGGGTTAAGTCGTCTATTCTGTGTTCCCACACCCAATCAATCCCTTCTGCGGCTTCATAGCCAAGATAACCGGAATCAAAATATCCGCATAAAAACAATCCAAATCTAACATCGTCACCGTAAGTGTTTTTTAGTTGAATCATTTTCTGAGCTTCCTCTTTGCGCCTTTTGTTTACGTTAGTGAAGTCTCCGGCAGACTTTGCTTCAATCAACAAAGGCAATTCGCCATCATTCGACTTTATTGGCATTATTGCAACATCAACAGGGATGTTCACTTGCGCAGTATCATTATCAGAAATTGAAACAGGGATATTCGTTCTAAACGAGTATGTTCCTGCTTCCATATTTCTGAATCGCCCTCCTTCGACATGGCGATATTTACGCATTTGAAGCCAATCGCCTATTGCACTCAACTGTCGATTTTCTTGTGCATTGCGAATAATTGGGTTAGACCAAGCTCCGCACAATCTGTCTGCAACGATTGTTGCCGCTCGTGAAATCTCAATATCTGTGGCTGCATCGTTACGATTCAACCAAACAAATATATCGGGGTCGGCCATTTTTACTATAATGCCACAAACTCGCTTTAACTCATAAATGAGCCTTTCGCGGGTAATCCGTGGAGGAATCCGCGGACTTGATGAGTCCTCCATGTTTTTTACAAGCGTCTTTGAAACACCTGCTAATCCAACAAGTCTATCGCGAGCTATTGGTGGGCAAGTTGACATTCTAAGAATCGGCAGTATTTCGGGGTGTTCTGCTAATATTTCGCAAGAAATACTCATAAAATTATTTGTCGCTTTCAAAGCCTGCTCCACGCGTTCGGCTGTTCCTAGTCGCGTCTCGCGGAAAGCCTTGGGTGCAAACTCCATAAACCAAGAATTGTATAAATCGACAGACTGAGTTATGTCTTGTTTCCATTTGTCTGGAGAACAACGGTTAATTGTTGTTCCTGGCATTATATTCACCTGCTCTTTCAGCGACGGCTAGTAGCTCTTCATCGTGGGATAACTCCATAATGTCGCCAGGTTCGCAATGAAGTGTTTTGCATATACGAACAAGAATATCGGTATTAACATTCTCGCCGTTGCGGAGTTTTGCCAAAGATGATGGACTTACACTTGCCGCTTCGCAGAGGTCGCCCTTTTTCATGTTTTTATCTATCAGCAACTTGAACAGCTTGTTATAACTAACACCCATGGTTCACACTCCACTCATACACTATATATAGGATATAGTATCACAAGCGTTTCGGATAAGCAAGAATAATATTTGAGATATCAAATATTATTGGCAGATAGAAAGTATCGAATTGT
>WRDH01000078.1 GCA_009783555.1 Oscillospiraceae bacterium | reverse complement strand
TTTAGTCCGGTTGGCATCTTCCGCCTCTGCTTGTTTTTTCTTCATTTCTGCCATTATTTTTTTCGTTTCGGAAATATCCATAAGAGCGCCTGCCGCACGTATTATATTACCGTCGGCATCGCGAATGGTCTCGCCCGTTTCCCGGAAATATGCGTATTCACCGCTTTTTGTCAGCAGACGGTATTCCACATCGAAAGGGGTTTGACCGGTTTTGTCAAGTAAATGCTTATTAAAAGCTTCGGTCGATTTTTCTTTGTCTTCGGGATGCAGGAGATTACTCCAACTGTTAAGTATATTCGGGAACTCACTTTCGTTCTCATATCCCAACATTTTTCGAAATTCATCTGTCCAGTGATATACATTATATGGATTAATGGGGTCGTTGTCTATTACATCCATATCCCACAAAGCGATTTTTGACGCTTTGATAACCGAATTAAGCATCACAAGCTGGACCTCATTAGCGTCATTGATACGCGCAAGTTCAGCTTCCCGCTCTTTAAGCTCCAGCATCATGCCTTCCAACCGCTGCTCAATAACACCTGAAATAAACCGGGCAAGAATAAAGCATATGCCCAAAACCGCCAAAGTAATGATTATTCCGAGGATAATGAAAAATACCAGCCTGCCTGTTTCACCCGCTGTATAGTGAACTATGCCTATCATTCCTACTACTTCGTCATTTGCACCATATATCGGGGTATACTTAACAATTGCACCTCTGCCGAATATCTGTGTCCTCCCGGTATATGTGCCTCCTGCCAAAACATGCTCACTTACACTGTCCTCTGTTAATGTATCTAACGCATATGTACCGTCATCGTTTAATAATGTTGTGGCAATACGTTCATTGTCCCGGTATATTGTAACCTCGCAATTAGTTAAATACTTAAGATCATCTAACAAATCCTGCTTATCCAGCATGAAACCTAAAGAGACAGCACCAACTATATTATTCTCGCTATCGATAACCGGAGTGCCTGCCGACGCACCCAATCGTATGGTTTGTCCTTTAACTATATATGCAGCGGTTACCCCGTCAAGAGCCGATCTTATGTGAGGCATATGACCATGATTGTCGCCGTATAACTCCGGTTCATGTGTTCTCACTATGATTGTGCCTGTGATATCAAATACCATGCAGTAATCAAGCCCGGTTACCGCAGTTATGCCGTTGGCGATGGCAAAAATACTGTGACGGTCGTTCTTGAGAACTGCATCAGCCAAATCCGGATCATTTGCCAACCCGACCACAGCAAGATATGCGGTTTCTTTCAGCCTTGTAATTTCATTATCAACCACTATCGAAGCGACATCTATTCTTACATTCATTGCATGATCTACTTCTCTGTTAAACAGCAAAATAGAAGAAATAAGAACAGCAATACCACTAACGACTGTCAGCATAATCATGGGTATAAGGACTCTTTTTCTTATGCTCATTATTTATTCGCATCCTCCTGCGAAATTATTTAACCCGATTATATCTCCCGATTTGTTCAATTGAGAGATAAATACACTAAAATGGAAAATGATTAGAAGATATTTTTATCAAGAAAGAGGGGATTTGTCAAGGATTAGCCGCAAAATCCGAATAAGCTCTATACAAATTGCGAAGAAATCCCAAAGTACTTATCTAAGCTCCTTCCGTAGGTTTTCAAGGGTTAAAAGTGCAGCTTCGTATTGATAACCTTCAATTTGATCTATAAGCTCTTGCGCATCCGGTACACCCTGTAAATCCTCTATAACGCTTAAGCAATCGGTATCCATGTTTTCAAGGAGAGGCTCCAGCCTATCAAGTATTATGAGTAATTTTTCATTATCTACAGGCTCAGTCTTAACTTCTGCCTTTGCTTCTTCCAAGAGAGGAGCCAATCCATCAAGAACCAGCCTCAGTTCGGTTTCGATGGCGTGGATATGTTCTTTTGTAATTAAACCCACTCCCTCGGACAGGACACCCTCAGCCTCAGCCGCGGCTGATTGAAGCCGCTTCTCGCCGATTTGCCCTGCATTACTTTTTAACGTATGTGCCAGTCTGTGTGCCTGCTTACCGTCACCATCTTTTAAGGCCTTGGCAAATTCATTAAATGTATTTTGATTTGTCTTTACAAAGTTGACCTTTACTTTCTTCAGCATAATATCTTCTTCTGCCGACTGGCGGGTACTATCCACTGTGGTATAGCTTTCAACGGGTATGTATTTTACCAGACATCTCCAAAGCTCTTGGGTAGTAAAGGGCTTACCTACAGTATCTGCCATTCCGCTGATTCTATATAATTCCAAGTCGTTGGACATCACATTTGCAGTCAACGCAACAATCGGCGTTTTGACTCCCATCGCGGCAATTTGAGTAGCGGCATCCAAACCGTCCATAATAGGCATGTGTATATCCATGAAAATTAAATCAAAGGGTTCTGCGTTTCTCTTCAGGCGCTGAGCGACAATATCAACGCCTTCCTTGCCGTTGTGCGCCACCACGGTTTTTATGCCTACTCTCGCCAGATGGTCGCAGATTACTTGTTGATTCAAGCTGTTATCCTCGCAAACCAGTATCTCACCCATGAATTGCGGTTTTTCATATTCATTAACAACAATTTTCTGAGCAAATTTATCACTGAATGTGTCATCAATCATATCAAACGACAGCGCAAAAGAGAATCTGCTTCCGACTCCGACCGTGCTTTCGACCATGAGTGAGCCGCCCATCAACTCGATAATATTTTTTGTTATTGTCAGACCAAGCCCCGTGCCTCCGAATCTTCTCGTAACGCTTTCGTCAGCTTGTGTGAACGGCTCAAAAATCTTGTCGATTTGCTCTTTTGTCATGCCGATGCCGCTGTCTTTTATTTCAAAATTAATTGTAACACGGTTTTCTTCTTTGCTTGCAACAGATGCCAGCAGCTTAACTGTACCTACATTAGTAAATTTAACAGCATTGGAAAGCAGATTAGTCAGTACCTGCCTTACCCTTACAGGGTCACCGAGCAGCTTTTTGCCGACAGATGGCTCGGCATAGCAATAAAGCATGATACCCTTTTCCTTGGTCTTAGGTGTTATAGAAGCTTGGCAATGCTCGAAAATATCCGGCAAGTCAAACGGTATATTCTCCAAGACAATTTTACCTGATTCAATTTTTGATATATCCAGAATATCATTAATAATCTTAAGTAACCATTTTGCGCTGTCTTGTATGTTATCGAGGTATTCTCTTGTTTTTTGAGGTAAATCCCCGTATTGCGCAAGC
>WRDH01000077.1 GCA_009783555.1 Oscillospiraceae bacterium | reverse complement strand
TCGAAGTGGATGAAAATCTCTATCAGCTCCCATTCGATTTTCGGATTAACACTATTGCAGGAAGCGAAAGCGTTTTGGGCAATTATCCGGGATGGACTTTTGACGAATTTATAGAGATAATGAGCGGAAATTCTCAAGCTGATGTACCGCTTGATCCTTTTTTTCATTCCGGCGAGTTTATGCATCATCTTACGCAATCAGTGATTGGAGAGTTTGTCGATTATGAAACCGGAACTGCACACTTTGAAACAGAGGATTTTATAAACCTGCTTGAGTTCGGATATAGATATACTAATGATGATTATTGGGACGCCGATATTAGTTTACAGAGACAAATGATTACTACCGGGCGACATATTATGGATGCTGCAGAAATGGGAGGTTTTTATAATGTTGTATTACTTCACACTAAATTCGGAGAAGATATTATATACAAATGATGGCCTAACTCCGAAAGAAACGGAAATAGCTTTAGAGTACTAAGCAGCTTTGCCATTACCATCGATTCTGACGATAAAGATGGAGCATGGGCTTTCATCAGAACAATAATATTGGAAGATATCCAAAGTCAGTTTATAGCCCCTTACTCATTTGCAGTAAATAAGAATGAATTCGAAAGACGAATGCGCTTATCTATGAGTAGACCATTTCTCGATGATATAAATGAAACGCTTTCAAGTGAAGCCGCTGATGGATTAATGCAGCTTATAGGCTCAATTACTCATACAACAGGGTCAGGAACAGGTGCATCTCTACAAAACATAGTGCGTGAAACAGTTAGCGATTTCTTCAACGGTTTGATTTCTGCCAATGATGCTGCTCGAATTATCCAGTCAAGAGCAATAATTTACTTAGCTGAGCAACAAAGGTAAGACAGGTAAGACAGGGGGACGGTTCATCTGTCCTGGTCGGACAGATGAACCGTCCCCCTGTCCTGTCAACTCATCATCATTACTAAGTAAAACGCCAGGCAAAGCTGTCCGGCAAAATAAATTATTCTGTTTAGTGCAAGAAAAACAAACTTCTCCTTCGAATATGCCCAGATACCTAAAAACAAATCAGACATGAAGAAAAATAAACCACCCAATGATAGCATTAGAATAAATGCTGGTGGGTTTGGTACAGTAAAATACGTCGAAATTGCTTTGGATGCCATAAAAACAACAAGAACGGTGTAAACAGAGAGTTGACCCTTCTCTTTTTTCATTTTCCATTTACCAACCATTTGGAAAGTGATAAGAACAGCAATCAACAAAGCAAAAATTACAAATTCATAGAACGAAATCGCATAAACAAGATAGAACGAAACAAGCAAACAAACATGCATTGCTCCAAAGAAAAATATCCCGAAACGATATCTCTTCAAGTCTGTCTTAATGTATTGCAAAAAGTAATCCGCAGAAACCGCGAAGACAAGGCCGAGTGCAAATATGTAAAAAACATAGTTGCCAAGCAGAACTGCGGCATAAACGCAAACCCCCGCCGCATACGCCGACAAACATACTTTAAGAGTTGTTGCCTGCCAAAATTTCTCTTGCTTTTCCAAAAATAAATAAACCGCAAGAAACACGGCATACACGAAAATAACGATTGCAATTGCTATATTTGACATAAAATCCCCCATCCGCACCACACATCGTAGAATTATAGCGAAAATAAAGCGTCAATTGCGTGTCAGTCACAGTGGTTAGTCCACTTGTGATGATATTGTTCTGTTTAAAGTTATACTTTTTACCTTTCTCAAGTGTTATATTAGTGAGGACCTCAAAATCAACCATCGGGAGCGATCAATGGATAGTCGTATTAAAGGACTTCTTAGTAACATATCCAAAGGTGACATAGATGCATTAGGTGAGCTTTACGATATCACAGCGGAGCGGATATTTAATTATGCTCATGTGATTCTTAGAAATAAGGAGTTTGCCGAGGATGTTACGCATGATGTGTTTTTACAAATACATCAGCAAGCTTTCCGTGTTGCAAAAGTGTCAAATCCTATGGGGTATATTATGATTATGGTCCGTAACCGCGCTTATAACCAAACGAGGGTTGAACGCAGAAAATCGTTATCTCTTTATGAAGTACCGGAAACATACGTAAACGAGCAATTGGATGACCGGATTATGCTTGAAACTGCATTATCCAAGCTCCCTGCTGTACAACGCGAAGCGATTTACCTGCATTTGATTTGCGGCTATACACACAAAGAAACCGCTGCAATCGTGAATGCACCGGTCGTTACCATTAAATGGCGTTACGGTAACGCAATTAAGAAACTTAAAGAATTAATGAAACAAGATGATAGTTAGGAGAAATAGCTATGAACAATCACGAACAAATAATTTATCATAATCTTGAAAGCTTGCAGGAAAAACCGGATTTAATCCTGCGTAATAAAATACTAACAAACGCAGCAGGAAATGTTGTGCCCCCCTCATATAAACGCAGAATTGGCATGAAGACTGTACTAATTGCCGCCGTCATTGCTGTAGTGACAACAACAACCGCATTTGCTAATGGCGAGGAGATTGTGGGTGTAATACGGCGAATCACATCCGGAAATATGGTTGCAGAGCAGGTGGCAGATCTGATTCCCGGAGCCGGTTTGGGTTATACAATGTACTTCGATATTATAAATCCGGTCGAAGAAATTGATATGAATCTTTTATCATACGGTCCATTTATAAAATTCAAAACATTGGAAGAAGCGAAAGAAAACGCATCATTTGTTATTAACATCCCGGCATTTTTACCAGAAGGTGTTGTGTTGTATAATATTGCTGTAAACCAATCAGCACATCATGCTGTTCTCTCCTACCACAAAGAATTTCCAAACTTTAATTCAGACGGTTCCGAGTATATATATCCCAGTTACAGACATCTCTTCATATTCCAAATTTATGTAGGACCGGACGCATACTTGGATATAAAAACAACCTACCCGCTAGATACAGTCATGGTAGGTGATATCGAAGCATTTTTATTGGATAGGACAGAAACAATATGGACACCGGAGAATAAACCACTGACAATTCCAAACTTACTATGGATCAAAGATGGAATTTTCTACAATATGACACTGGAATCATGGGACGGCTTAAACAGTGTAGAAGCAATCATAGCAATCGCTGAATCTATAGGATGATATGACAAATGTGTTCGCAACACCGGAACCGTCCCCCTGTTTTGTTGAACCAGATGAACCGTCCCCCTGTCTTATTCACCTCAAGACAGATGAACCGTCCCCCTGTCTTGCAGATGTGTTCGCAACACCGGAACCGTCCCCCTGTCTTGTTGAACCAGATGAACCGTCCCCCTGTCTTCTTCACCTCAAGACAGATGAACCGTCAGACTGTTACGTAACAGTCTTCTACTGCGCCCCTCGCGAAGCGACCCTGCGCCCCCACCCGTTCAGCTACGCTGAAAGACACTTTTTTACCATAAAAATCTCGCGTATACTCAGAAAAGCGTAAAATCGATGAATAAAACTGCTTAATTGATGAGAAAGGCTGTCCAGCCTTGCCATTATCTCCTTGAAACCAAGTATCTTGACAGCTCTCTTTAGGTTGTATCCTAAACAGAGTAGCGCAACCTCACATCGTACCTTTCGCCGAGTACGAAGCAAAAACCGATCGCCGTTCATGGTGTACTTTATAGTTCCAAAAGGATGCTCGACAATTTGTTGTCGTAATTTATACAGGTCTTTGTTTTCCCTGAATACCCGATCAGCATCGTCATATATTTCGGCATATTCACTGCGGGTAATCGTCCGATAGCCTTTTTTACCGCTTGTGCAAACATCGGCATAAGGGCACGAAGCACAAGCTTTCTTGTTATAGAAGTTACGTCGTTTTGCTGATTTCTTGTTATGCGGATGCAATGTCTTGCCTTCCGGACAAAGGTAGGTGTCAGCCTTTTCATCGTATGTGAACTTGTCGGTATTAAACTGCTTTGGCTGATTTTTCGGGTTTGATGACTTCTGCTTTGACACGATTGCTTTAACTTTAAATCTTTTCATCTTGAGTAAGTCGCTGCCATTGTAGTATCCTTTATCAGCAAGAAGTGTAAAGCGTTTGAAACCCTGCCTC
>WRDH01000076.1 GCA_009783555.1 Oscillospiraceae bacterium | reverse complement strand
CTTTCTTGTAAAAAGCAATACTTCCTAATCGACACCATGCCCATCCGTCCGGCAAATCAAAAGGTATCTCGTCCTGTATGTTTTTTATTGATCCGTCCGGTAACTGCTCATAGTGCGGTTTATGCAAGATTCATTAACCTTAATTAATTTGGGAAATCACAAGGAAGTAATTTGAAAGTGTAAAGGTTACAGTACAAACGTTACCAGTAATGTATCTATTCACAAAGACCAACTTGTCATTCTGCGCGTAGTCGCAGAATCCATGTCGCAATTATTATATATGTCCGGGAGAATACCTACACATAGCAATAGATTCTGCGACTGACGCGCAGAATGACGGGGCTAGGAATACCCCAATGTACAGAAATTACTAAAGATTAAATTATGTTCGATTTTATCTCCTTACCATTGTAATAGTTGCTCATTAGTGATATTATAAAAACCATAAAATAACGGGAGGAACATAAAGTGGTAAAAGTAAACATTTCAGGAGCACTTGGATTTCTTACGGAAGATGAAATCAAAGCAATCGACACAACCAAACCGTTAAGTGACTTAAAAACACTCTATGAAAATGGCTGGACGACAGTACCATCAAGCTTTAATGAAGAGTTATCGAGTAAAATAAAAAATATCGCAAAAAAAATACAAAACGAATCGGAAGTCCTTGTTATTCTCGGAATTGGCGGCTCATATCTTGGTGCACGAGCAGCGATAGAGTATATTATTTCACCGAATTACAATATGCTGCCAAAAGGAACACCCGATATTCTATTTGCTGGAAATAACGTATCGGGCGAGTATCTAGAGCAGGTAATTGAGCTGATAGGCGACAGGGATTTCTCAGTTAATGTTGTCTCAAAATCAGGCTCGACAATTGAAACTGCAATTTCACTTCGCTTTTTTAAGGAAATGCTGGAGAAGAAATATGGATCTGATGGATTAAAAGACCGATTGTATGTGACATCGGATATCGGGTCACCGCTGATAAAGCTTGCTGAAGCTGAAGGATATGCATATCTGGAAATGCCGCCCGAAGTAGGGGGGAGGTACAGCGTTTTAACAGTTGTAGGTCTTTTACCGTGTGCTGTAGCAGGAATTAATATTGATGAGTTAATGGCAGGTGCGAAAGAAGAATTTGAAACAGGTATTGATGATGCGTGTCTTTATGCGGCTGCCCGTCAAGTGCTCTACCGCAAAGGGAAAAAGATAGAAATGCTGGCATGCTTTGAACCTGCGTTTAAGTATACAGGCGAGTGGTGGAAGCAGCTCTTTGGTGAGAGCGAAGGCAAAGAAGGTATAGGGATATTCCCGGCATACGCCGACTATTCAGCCGACTTACATTCGTTGGGGCAACTGATACAGGAAGGTGAGCGCACATTATATGAAACATTTGTCACTTTCAATACCCCCAGAGTGAACCCGAAAGTACCCGGCGGTCCGTTACACAAAGACAAAATCAGCGCAATCACCGGATTTGACATGCACAGAATTAACTCATCGGCATCAGATGCGGTAAAAAAAGCGCACATAGATGGAGGCGTCCCGGTTCTCGAACTCTGTCTGCCAAGCTTATCAGCCTCATCATTCGGAGCGCTTGCATACTTCTTTATGCGCTCATGTGCAATCTCCGCGCTGATATCGGGAGTTAACCCGTTCGGACAACCCGGTGTTGAAGCATACAAGAAAAATCTGTTCGCAATCTTAGGTCTGTAAAATAAATGACAAATGACAAATACAGGTAACAGATATATTTATAATTTATAGTTTCTTATTTAATTTAAAGGGGTTGGTTAAGATGGTTAGATTAATCATGGGCCTGAAGGGGTCGGGAAAAACAAAGAAGCTTATAGAGCTTGTTAATGAGGCTGTTGAAACTGAGCACGGAGACATTGTCTGCATAGAAAGAACCGCCAAGCTGATACATGATATTCCGCACAAGGTTAAGCTGATTGATGCTTCGGAATACGATTTTAACGGTTATGATTTCCTCAAAGGCTACATTAGCGGACTATATTCGGCAAACTACGATATAACACATATCTTCATTGACGGTGTACTGTCGATTATCCGCAAGGATGTTGACAAAGAAGCCGAGGACTTCTTTGAGTGGTGTGAAGATTTTGGTATTAGAGAACATATTAAGTTCACAATGACGATAAGTGTTGATATAAATTTAGCAACAGAGAGAATAAGTAAGTATTTTTAACGATGAACGATAAACAAAACGTTTTGCTCCATTGCTGCTGCGCTCCATGTGCAAGTTCTGTACTGGAAAGGTTGACACCGCAATATAACGTGTCTGTTGTATTCTACAACCCGAACATCGAGCCGTTTGAGGAGCATGATAAAAGAAAAAAAGAGTTGGCAAAGTTACTGCTTAATATGCCCCTTTTGTCGAATGTTAAGCTGATAGAATGTGAGTATGACAATGCCGCTTTTAATCATGTGGCATTGTCTTTGCGTGAAGAACCTGAAGGCGGGAAAAGATGCCGTGTTTGCTTCAAACTGCGTCTTTCTGAAACAGCACGATTGGCAAAGACAGGGGAGTATGACCTTTTCGCGACAACATTATCAGTCAGCCCTCATAAAGACGCAAAAGTGCTCAATGAAATCGGTAACAACCGGGCAGAGGAATATGGCATTGAGTTTCTGAGTTCCGATTTTAAGAAAAAAGACGGCTACAAACGCTCAATAGAGTTATCGAATGAATACGGACTATACAGACAAAACTACTGCGGTTGCCAAAATTCATAACAAAGGACTGGATTTATATGACAAAGACTTACATAAGAAAAATAGTTTTCGCGGGATTGATTGCAGCGTTGTATATTGCGCTAACAATTGCCTCATACCCATTGGCTTACGAGGCTGTGCAGTTTAGGATTTCGGAGGCGTTGACGATATTACCGTTTTTCTTTCCGTTTGCTGTCCCGGGAATAGTTGTCGGGGTTTTTATATCTAACCTCATCGGACCGTTCGGTCTTGTAGATGCAATAGTAGGCGGGAGTGCTTCTCTGATAGCGGCTCTGTTTACGATGTGGATTGGTATGCGCTGGCGGGAGCAAAAATGGTCAAAAGTACTCGCGTGTTTTCCTCCCGTTTTCTTTAATGCGATAATTATAGGAGCTATGATAGCATATTTTATGTTAAGCTATAATGAAACAGATAGTTTTTTGACGGCATTTCTTGTTAGCGGAATGTGGGTAGGCTTCGGACAGCTTGCTGTAATGTATGCCATCGGATTCCCGCTGATGATTATTTTGCCGAAAATGAAAGTCATAAACAGGCTAAGTATTATCTACAACGGAGGAGATTCTGCGTAAAAAGTATAAAATTTGAAATGGAGTTTGCTATGAAAGTCAGAAAAGCAGTAATACCGGCAGCCGGGTTGGGTACAAGAATGCTGCCTGCAACAAAATCGATACCGAAGGAAATGCTTCCAATACTTGACAAACCTGCAATACAATACATAGTCGAAGAGGCAGTTGCCTCGGGTATAGAGGACATTCTCATAATAACAAACCGTGGCAAAGGAGCAATTGAAGATTACTTTGATTATGCTCCCGAACTGGAGGTAAGCCTGAAGCACTCCAATAAAATGTCAACTTACGAGAGCGTCAGACATCCTGCGCAAATGGCGAACATCTTTTTTGTAAGACAAAAAGAAACAAAAGGTCTTGGTCATGCGGTGTGGTGTGCAAAAAGATTTGTCGGTGACGAGCCTTTTGCGGTACTTCTCGGCGACGATATTATGGTAGGAGAAAAGCCCGTAACAAAGCAGCTTATAGACGCAGCGGAAAAATATAATGCCTCTGCAGTCGGCGCGCAATGGGTCAGCGACGATGCAGTGGAAAAATACTGCTCATTAAAAATCGAACAGCTTGAAGACAGAATCTACCGCATGTTTGATGTAATCGAGAAACCGTCTCCCGAAAAGAAGTTTTCAAACTACGCTATATTGGGAAGATATGTTATTAAGCCGGAAATATTCTCAATATTGGAAAACACCCCACCGGGACACGGAGGAGAGATTCAACTCACAGATGGGTTGCGTACACTATGCAAACAATCAGACATGGTGGCTGTAGACTTCGACGCAAAACGCCACGACACAGGAAACCTAATAGGCTTCATGGAAGCAACAATGGATTTTGCAATAAAGCACCCCGAAGTCGGCCCTTGGCTGAGGGAGTATGTTAAGAAAATGAAGTAATTGTTTTTTGGTCTGCAAGAGGAATGCAAAACATGAAATCAATTATTGATAAATTCTTCCACCCCGAATTAGCTTTCCGCGTTAAACTTTTTAACGTGCTGGCGATTACGGGTATGGTTGCCGGAACCACAATGGGTATAATCGGCACATTAAACGGTGCCGGCATAATAAATGTGTTG
>WRDH01000075.1 GCA_009783555.1 Oscillospiraceae bacterium | reverse complement strand
TTGTTCAAACGTTTGCGTTAACTGGGGGAACGTAATCCTAACAAGTGGCGAGCATATCTCCCACTTCGTTGAAACGCTATTAAATGACTTTGCTCGGCAAAGGAAATTTGAAATCTTGTTATAGGCTTTAAAATTATTATCATTTATAAATATTATTAAGTGGAGGGATCATAATGTCAGACTATAGCTTGGAAATCACCAATTTGACAAAAAAATTCGGCAAACTGACTGCTCTGGACGGAGTGAACGTAACAGTAGAAAAAGGCGAAGTCTTCGGCTACATCGGCCCCAATGGAGCAGGGAAAACAACGACTATCCGCGTGATGCTTGGCATCTTGAAAGCTACGGCAGGATGTGCAAAGGTCTTTGGAATGGACGCATGGCGCGATGCGGTCGAGATACACAAAAGAGTTGCATACGTCCCCGGTGATGTAATTTTGTGGCCTAATCTTACAGGTGGTGAGGTTATTGACCTTTTTGTTACTCTGCGTGGTAAACACGACAAGACACGACGCGAAAAGCTTCTTGAAATGTTCGATCTCGATCCGACAAAAAAATGCCGCACATACTCAAAAGGCAATCGCCAAAAAGTTGCACTCGTCGCAGCATTTGCGTCCGACGCAGAGTTGTTCATCCTTGATGAGCCGACCAGCGGACTCGACCCCCTGATGGGTCACATATTTCAGGAATGTGTTCAGGAACAAAAAAACCTGGGCAAAGGTGTATTCTTGTCCAGCCATATAATGTCGGAAGTGGAGCAACTATGCGACAAAGTCGGGATCATCAAAAACGGCAAAATCGTAGACACAGGAACACTTGGAGAATTGCGTCACCTGACACGGGTAAATATGAAAGTCGTAACAGAAAAACCGGTTGAAGGTCTTACAAATCTCACCGGAGTACATAACATAAAGGAAGACAAGGAAGGAATAGATTTTCAGGTAGACTACGAAAGTGTAGGCGCGGCAGTAGAATTAATATCTAAATACGGAGTTAAAAAATTTGAGAGCGCACCACCGACTCTTGAGGAACTCTTCATGAGTCATTACGACAAAGTGGAGGTATAATGCCATGTTCCATGGAGATTTTAACAATACCGGAACCATAATAAAGTTTATTTTCCGCAGGGAAAGAGTTATATCGACCATTTGGATACTGTCATTGGCATTATTCTCAATGGTGATTGCCCCTGCTATGGCAGACATGTTCCCCGACGCTGCCTCCCGAAACCAGTTTGCGGCTGCATTTAACAATCCGATGATTGTTGCGATGATGGGACCGATTTATGGTGCGGATAACTATACGGCAGGTGCAATGTATGGCGGTTTAATGCTGGTTTGGTACGCCATTGCAGTTGCGGTAATGAACATTTTCTTTGTTGTTCGCCACACTCGTGCCGATGAGCAGGCAGGACGTGTCGAAGTCGTTCGCTCATTGCCGACCGGAAGACTGGCAAATTTAAACGCGACAATGATTTCTGCAGTTATACTCAACTTCATCCTCGGACTTCTGACAGGACTTGGACTGGCTGTAGTAGGCGTTGAATCCATGGACTTTGCAGGCAGTATGATATATGGAGCTGCAACAGCATCCATAGGAATTGTATTTGCTTCAATAACAGCGATATTCTCACAGCTCTCATCAAATTCAGGTATGGCATCAGGCATGTCATTTGCGAGCATCGGTGTTTTCTACATGATACGTGCTGCGGGAGACATGCAGGGAATCGAGATAGTATCTTGCATCAGCCCGCTGGGACTTGTTCTGCGTTCGCAAGCATATGTAGCTAATAACATTTGGCCGTCATTATTGCTGCTGTTGATTGCCTTTGGTTTATCGGTTGTTGCATATAAGCTGAATTCAATGCGCGATATGGGACAAGGGTTTATTGCCGCAAAACCCGGACGTGCCACTGCTTCACCGCTGTTACACTCGTCATTTGGACTTGCCTGGCGGCTACTGCGGATGCCTTTGATAATATGGACTATCGTGATGTTGTCACTCGGTGCGTCATACGCTTCCGTTGTCGGCGAAATCGATTCATTTATCAGCGACAGCCCGGAGTATATGACTATTCTGGGAGTGCCTGTTGATCAGCTTCCGAACTTATCACAAGCAGATCAAACAAAAATGATTGTGGAAAGCTTCGGCATATTTGTTACATTGATGATGACGCTTGTAGCAATGGTTCCATTATTAAATGCGGTCTTGAAAATCCGCACGGAAGAAAGAGAAGGACGTACAGAAAATGTGCTGACAAGAGCAGTTCCGCGTTGTACATACATGGCAGGATATGTAATACTCGCATATGCAGCAAGCGTTGTGTTTCAATTCGTAACAGCCATATCACTTTACGGCACAGCCGCATACGTTGCCGGTGATTCCAATCCGTTTGTACTCAGCGAGCTTTTGCAATCATTTTTCGCATTCCTGCCCGCTCTCTGGATAATGATAGGCTTCACTGTTCTGGTAGTAGGATTGATTCCAAAAGCAACCGTAATCGTATGGGCATACTTCGGTATTGTAACATTCACATCCTTCATAGGACGTCTGGTCTTCACCGGAAATCTGGAGTTCCTGATGAACATAACCCCGCTCCATTTTGTCTCCCAGCCCGAACCGCTCAAGGACTATGTGATAAACTACACCCCGCTAATAGTAATGACTGCAATAGCCGCAGCAATGACTATAGCAGGTATTGTATCGTTCAGAAAACGTGACATGGTTTGGTAATGTCGGACACTTGTCAGGGGGACGGTTCTCCTGACAACATATGTTGAGTTTTCTACATTTATTGTCAGAGGGACGGTTCTCCTGACAACTTTTGTAGAAAATTCTACATTTACTGTTGGATGACGTTTCTCTTTTATAAAGTCTGTAGTAGCTCTTTCGCACGTTTGTTTATAAATTCTTTGTGTTCGAACCGGTCTGAAATGTGGAGAGCTTTTTCGCAGACAGCGCGAATTACATCGCTGTAATTCTTATATGCATTATCCGGCAACGCGACTACTGCATTTGACCATGACCAGTCGAAGTCGTAATATGGAGCCATTGATATATATTCGCCTGTATTTGAGCTTCTTAAAAACCCATAATTCCCCCAATGACGATCATCGTGCTCAACAAGATAGTCGACAACAAAAAGTGAAACCGCTTGTTCTTTAAACGTCTCAACAGCTTTTTCACGCGGATTGTCTTTTCTCCCGGAAAAGCCGGACTGCTCCATAGATTCAAGGAAATACTCTGTTGACGTGAAGTTAGTAAGCAAGATTCCTTCATCTGACATTTTGGCCTCAGCTACATTATTCAAACCAAGTGTATAACACAAAGCGTAAGGCTCATATTCTTTATATGATTTTACTTTTAAGAGCGTCCTTGCATCAAGCCATTTTTTATCGGCAGCGCCGTTGACAAAAAGGGTCGAGATAGAGCCGCCTTTGAAAGTGCCCGACCCGTCCCACTCTTTGTGAAGATACGGTGAAATATCATAAAAACTCACATTTTCATCTTGTCTTTTTAGCCAATAACAATCCGAAAGAGATAATGTACGGGTAGCCTCAATTGCATGCTCATGATTATCAGACCCAAATGCTGCTAACATCAAACGGCGTGCCGATACATTCGAACCGGCACTATATCTCGTCCTCATCCACTGTGAGTAGTTCATCGTCTTACGTTTCATACAGCCCGGTAGCAGTTCCTTAAAAAGAACTTCTTTTGTTGAAGTATTATACACTTCAACATCTTTACACATCAGAATTATCGAGTCGCCACCGGAGTATTTTACTTCACGTTCGCTTACATTATTGTGCCCTGTTAATCGTAACATTTCACTTTCCGGAATGCGTCTTTGGTTTCCCGGAGTACGAATTGTAATTATTTTACCGATGTTATCCCATGTCCTAAGTGTTTTAGTCGTGACACCAAGGATTTCTGAAGCTTCAGACAGAGTATAGTGTTTTTCCATATTCCCGAACTCATCCTCTCATTGAATTTTACAGTATTATATGGTTGCAAAGCATGATTGTCAACAATTTTGTATATATTTGTACATATATGTACAAGTTTAAAGGACAAGGGAGGACAAGGGGACGGTTCATCTGTCCTGCGCAACATTACCGTCGCATCTTACAAAAAGACATTACCGTCGCATCCTACAAAATACTTGCAATTCCCGACTGACTGTGCTAGTATCATTTTCGTATCTCATGCAAGTACATGAGTATGGGCGCCGGTAGCTCAGCTGGATAGAGCGTCTGGCTACGGACCAGAAGGTCGGGTGTTCGAATCATCTCCGGCGTGCCATGAAGTGGCGATAAGAAGACATTGAAAAACGTTGCAAATACGCCACTTTGTTGAAGAATAATGACCCTGTGCTATAATCGCGCAGGGTCGTTTTCTTTGTTCTTAAACAGTGATTTGCTCATATTTGCTCATATGTGTAGTGTAACTAATGGTGTAAGTGAAAACATCGAGAAACGCTGTTATGTCTATATTTGTTAATATGCGAAGTCTGCGAAATAGTGTAACCTCGTAAATAAAAAAACCGGAAGCTCGAAAGCCTCCGGTAATATTGCTTATTTATCGCGATAGTGTGAACCACATTGAGTTATCTCCAGTTTGCCGGCTTCGATGCGGAAAACAATTCTATTTTTCTCGTCAATCTGAACGCTCCAATACCCCGATAAATCATGCTTTAGCGGTTCCGGTTTACCAATACCATTATAACCGTTACGCTCGATATCTTGAATCA
>WRDH01000074.1 GCA_009783555.1 Oscillospiraceae bacterium | reverse complement strand
GTTTGGAGTAAAAGTCACACTATATCCGTCATTGGTCACAGTCGGTATGGTGGCACCGTTTGCCCAATCGAACTCGCCATACGTAGTCGAGCCACCAGTGAGATTAGATGTAGACAGTGCTGCCCCATATGTGATAGTTGCTGCTGTCGGGAAATTTATTGTTGGTGCAGATCCCCGGTCTACTGTTATTGCAACATCAAGTTCTACATTTACCATACCACCATCGACCTCATCAGACACAATAATTGTAGCAGTGTGAGAAGCTGCATTAATTCCTGATGCGGGAGCAATGGTAAATTCAAAGGTTTCAGTAGGCTGAAGGGTGATGCCTGTTTCAATAGGATATGTCGAAGATAGGTCGAAACTATCCGGATTATCACCAACAAGAGTCACAATCAATTGTTGAGAAGCACCAGCTCCATTATTGGTAACGGTTATTGTTCTTGAATCAGCCGTAGTCGGGTATGTTTGTGTTGCGAATGTAATTGGAACAGAATGATCTAATTCAATATTCGCAGCAAACGCCCCCATGCTCATAACCATGGACATAAAGCCATTCCGCCCTAAGAGCGAATCGAGGAAGGACGGTTCTTCGCCCCCTGTAACAACGCCTCCTGTTTTCGGAGCGACTTCCGGTTCAAATGTGGGATCAGGAGGGGGGGGGGGGAGTAATAAAGATTATATCGCCTGCATTTGCGTTAGGGTCATCGTCGCCGACAAGCTCATCTGCATCATCTTCTAAATCCGCTTCTTCATCGTTATCATCAACATTATTGGTATCATCTTCATGTAAAAACTCGACGCAAACATAAGTACATGGTGCACCTTCAGCGAAGCCGCAGTCTGCGCTGTGGACGTGTACGTAGTTGCATGGTAAGCCTTCGTCTTCGTCGTAACCGCAGTCATCGTTATGTTCGTGGACATATGTGCAGGGGGAAGAAGCAACGAAGCCGCACTCACTGTCACAAACGTGGGTGCAGCCGTCGGCGGATGTAAATGTGTTAATCATCATCGGCACTGCCGCAAATAATAAAACAACACTTAGAACATATACTAACGTGTTGATAATATACTTGCTATGCTTGCTATTACCCGATTTCTTTCGCTTTTTCGGAACAACAAATAAATATTTCTTATTATCCACAATGCTTTCCTCCTATATTAACAGGTGTAATTTTGCATGAAAATGTAACAAAATAATAGGCTATCAATCCTACCATAACAGATTCGTGACAAAAAATCAAGAAAAATCGTGAATATGCTATAAACACGATTAATTGAATGCTGTATATTCAATATAGAGGAAGAAGACGTAACCGTGCCCTCTTAGCATCGATTGTAAGTATAGCACCTCTATGTTGCAATGCGAAAAACTTACAGGTGGTGTTGACTAAACTCACGGGTTGGTGTTATTTTAGTTGTAAAGGGTGCATGAGAACTAAAAATCATTCTTGATAATCTTTGAAATACTTTTGAAAACCGATAGCATAGAATGGAGTTTATTATGAAGGTCCTGAGAAAACGATTAAGACTGCTCATCATCATTGTGTTTGCGATAACAGCTTCGGGTTTGATGTTGTCGGGATGTGCTACCGATGATGACGATGCCTCTGTTGAGGACTCTTCGCCCGGGACGTTGCCGGATATAGAAAACCCGCCGCCACAGGAAGACGAGCAATCCCCGCAGACTGTGGAGAATATCGAGCGGGAACGGCGGCGAATCTCAATTGTCAATGGTCAATTTGCTGTGGATGGCGGCACCAAGCCCATTTGGATAAACGGTGTCAACATACCGTGGCACAGGTGGAATGATTTTGACAGCGGATATGATGAAGATTGGTGGGACCGGCATCTTGCGGAACTGCGTGCAAACAGTATTAATTCAGCGCGAATATGGATTAACTGCAATAATGATAACGGTGTTGTTATAATAGACAGTAACGGCATGGTTAGCGGTGTGAAAGACGAACACTGGGATGCTTTAGACCGGCTTTTTATTTCTGCCGAGCGGCATGGCATCTACCTTATGCCTACTTTTACATCTTTTGACCATTTCAAAAGCCGCAATGCGGAGGGTTGGCGCAATATGGTTAAAAGCGATGCAGCCGTCGATTCTTACATTGAACATTTTACTCTGCCGTTTCTTGCACGGTATAAAGAAAATCCATTCCTGTGGAGCATCGACTTGATGAATGAACCTGATTGGGTGCATGAAGGTGAAGAAAACGGACAGTTGGCGTGGGAGGATATTTCCCGCTTCTTCGCCCGAAACGCTGCAGCCATCCGTGAAAACAGCAGAGATTTTCCTGTACTTGTCACTGTTGGTATGGCATTTCCCAAATATAATGCAGATGGGTCGGGGTATGAAGGCAATAAAGTCTCCGATGCTTTCCTGCAACGCTTGTATTCAAACGAAAACGCACGATTGGATTTCTGGTCACCGCATTATTACGACTGGGTAGGGCAATGGTACGGCATACCGTTCACATCATCTCCGTTTGGTTCGCGCTCCGGGGGTGGTTGGGGGTTGTGCAATTCAAAGCCGGCGATACTTGCCGAGTTTTCCGGCAACGGGTCGGAAGGCTCTACTTTGACGGAAGACTATTTGGGACTCTTTAACAATGGATGGCAGGGTGCTATGGCGTGGTCATCCAACAATGCAGGCACCGGAGACCGTCTGGGCGGCATGGATAACATAGGTGCAGCAACACGTTATATCGCTGAGCTGCACCCTGCGCTTGTTTTCCCATTGGGGTAGAAAGTTTTTTAACACAACAGAACCGTCCCCCTGTGTCATGTGACATGAAATCAAGGAAAATGTTATAAATGGTGGCACTTGGCTTGACTTTTAGATAGTTTTACTAAAGTATTTATTTTCAAACACTATCTCCGGCAGTTCAAAGGTTTTCTCATTCAAATAACTAAGCATACCTGCATCGGTTTTTAAATTGAATGTAAGTTTATATGAGCAAAGTGCTTGTTTCGTTTCACCGTACATCTTATCAAGGCGGCCGTTGCCGTATTTTCCGTCACCCAGTATGGGATATCCGATGTCAGCAAGCTGTGCGCGTATTTGGTGTGTTCTTCCTGTTATTAATCTGCACTCAAGAAGTGACAGGCTGCTTTCTTGCGGTGTGTTCTTGCTTGTCGATTTTAGAGTACGATATTCCATTATCGCAGTTTTCGCGCCGGGTTGACTGTTTTTTGTTACATATACACGGTTTTTTACTGCATCCTTGAATATATACCCTTCCAGCCTTGCGTTTGGCGGAACCGGCACACCATGCACTACAGCAATGTAATATCTGTCGATTTCCTGATTCTTTAGTTTTTCGTTCATTATCCGGAGTGTTTCTGCGTTTTTTGCGGCTATTACTATTCCCGATGTGTTTCGGTCAATACGGTTGCACAGTGCCGGTGTAAATGAGTTCTCGTCACGAGGCCGCCACTCTCCGCTTTTTTGCAAATACGCCTGCACCCTGGATATAATCGATGCATAATCAAAGCCGCTGTCACTGTGGCACAGTGTGCCGGCGGGTTTGTTGATCAGGAGTATATTTTCATCTTCATAGACAATGTCGAGAGCGGGGTCGGAGATTTTGAGGTATGCATTTTCTTCGTTTGGTGCATAAAAAAACTCATCGTTTACATACATTTGCACTACATCATCAGCTACAAGCTTATAATCCCGCTTTGAACCTTTGCCGTTGACCTTAATACGTTTAATGCGAATATATTTTTGAGCAAGCGAAGACGGCAGCAAAGGCACAGCCTTCGCCACAAACCGGTCAAGCCGCTGCCCGGCATCATTTTTGGTTATTACAAATTCCTTCAATGATTGAATACCCTCCGATTTTCGCCCGGCATCATTACACTAAGATGAGAATTAAGTCAATCTATATTTAATAAAACTATATTTACTAAATGCCGATTAGTTTAAATTTCTCTTCCGCCTTCTTTCCTCACATTCAAAAAGAGGCAGCTATCGTCGCCAAAGACATTGCTCATCTGTTTTTTGTATGCTTCCTTCAGTTTGTTTGGCACAAAGGCAAGAATTGTACCCGCAAAGCCTCCGCCGTGGACACGCCATGCGCCTTTTCCCGTTAGGATTTTTTCGGATAGTGCCAGTGCCAGAGTCAGTTCCTGATTATGCGGGTCTGATGAGCTGAATACGTTTTGAAGGTAAGCGAGGGAGGAGTACCCGGATTCGTTAACAAGCTCGAGGAAGGTTGATATATCGCCCCGTTCTAAGGCATCAGCTTGTTTTTGTACACGCCCGTTGTCATCAAAGAAATGAATAGCCCGCAGAATTGCTCTTTTGCTCAGGTGCATCATTTGATTTATTGAAGAGTAAAATATATCCGGATTGACTTCACGCAAATATTCTTTACCGAAGTGTTTTGCAACAGTTTTCATTTCAGACGGAATTGCGGCATAATCGGGTGTCAAATCAGCGTGGTCGCCGCCTGTTGCGACAACACATAGTGCATAACCGGATAAATCGGCGTTTATTGGTTTTACGATTGTGTTTTTCGGGTCTTCAAAATCTATCAAGCTAAGACCGCCAAAGCTGGAAGCCGCTTGATCCATTAAACCGCAAGGTTTGCCGAAATAATAATTTTCAGCGAATTTTCCTGCAATCGCAATATCAAGCGGTGATACATCAGCACCGAAGAGTCCTTTGAAAACATTACCGATAAGTACTTCAAAAGCCGCCGAACTAGACAGACCTGAGCCTATGGGTATATTTGATGTAACCGTTGCATCAAAACCGCCGATTGCATGTCCATGTTCAAAAAACCATGCAGCAACGCCGCGAACCAATGACGCGGAGCTGTCTTTCTCTTTTTCGTTGACTCTGAGGTCACTTAAATCAATATGTATCGAGCCGTATTGCTCATTTGCGATATTTATTGTATCCGTTCCGTTCGGAACAGCCGAACACTTTGCTTCAAGGTCAATTGCAGCCGCAAGCACACACCCGTGCTGGTGATCTGTATGGTTGCCGCCAATCTCAACTCGCCCGGGAGCGGAAAAATACCGTTCTTTCATTTACAATATTCCTCTCAGTTACAGTTAATTACAGATTTTGCATTAAATGATGAAATGAATGTAGAAAAACGGTGTAATTGCAATGGTTTTCTACATTAAGTGTGTATAGACAAACGCAAATATAAGTGCTATTATATTAATGGAACTGCCGTGTGGCGGCTCGGTCACTACCTCATGAGAGGAGTGATGCTATGGTTACATATGAGATGTTGTTCGCATATTCTCTGGTAATTATCGCAATTATTACTCTTTGTCTGAAG
>WRDH01000073.1 GCA_009783555.1 Oscillospiraceae bacterium | reverse complement strand
GTTGCCAGCATATTTGTCGATTCAACCGACAAAAAAGTGCGCTGTGAGCTGGTCTTGACCTCGTAGCTCTGGATAACCATTGTCATTTCCTCCTTGAATTTTGATCCCAGCGCGCACTAGAATCAAAAGCAGCATCCATGCCGATAGTTATTCCATATCAGTATTATCGTAAAAAAATAGTAATACTTTAGTGTTAAATAGCATTCAATTATCGTTTAAGACCAAAATTTTTGACCTTATAGAATCCTATTCATTCGTTATTTATTGTAAATTAAAGATAACCGGACGGCTCTCTACTTTTCAGTTGCAGCTATATGCTCGAACTTATCTTGTACACTCTTGAATACTTCTATAAGTGCCGGGTCGAAGTGGGTGCCGGAGCCTTCTTCTATTATTTTGCAGGCATCTGCATGCGAGATTGCCGGTTTGTAGTGGCGTGCGGAAATTAGTGCGTCATATACATCGGCAATAGCCATCAGGCGACCTTCAAGAGGTATGTTGTTGCCTCTTAATCCTATTGGATATCCGGTTCCGTTCCATTTTTCATGGTGCGTTCCCGTCATGCGGATAGCATGATTATAGAAACTGTCTTCTCCTGTTTTTTTGATTATCCTTTCTATCGCGTCAACACCTGCCGTTACGTGAGTTTTCATAGTTTCATACTCATCTTCGGTTAACTTGCCCGGTTTACCGAGGATTGCGTCAGATACCGCAATTTTTCCAACGTCGTGCAGTTTAGCTGCAGCTAAGATTGAAGATATGTCCCACTCGGATGTTTCGTCAACATATATGCCTTTGTCTTGCATTTCATCCAGCAGGATTTTGATATATCCCTTTGTTCTTACTATATGCCCGCCGGTATAATTATCACGAACCTCCACTAAATCAACAACAGTGTCTAAAACTGCACTGTGTAATTGCAAAATTGTCTCCGCTTCTTTTTTTACTTCCGCTTCCAGGTCTGCCAGATGAGTTTTTAGATATGTCTGGGTTTCAAGCAATTCCTTTTTATGCTTTACAAACAACAATTCTTTTTCGATGCGTTTTAAAAGCAGCGGAGCGGAAAAAGGCTTTGTCACATAGTCAACCGCTCCGAGGTCCAGCCCTTCCAGCTCGCTTTCAGAATCATCTTTTGCTGTAAGGAAAATTACGGGAATACCCTTTAGCTTTTCATCTTCTTTTAGTATCTTTATCGCCTCATACCCGTTCATTTCCGGCATTTCAATGTCTAAAAGTATTAAATCCGGGATGACTTCCTTGAGGGTTTCAAACATATCGTCAGCGGATGCCACGGGGATAACCTGATAAAATGTTTTGAGCATATTTCTGCCCGTTGTCAAATTTGCCACATTATCATCCACCAGAACAATCGTTTTCCGTATATTATTCATTTGGATTACCCTCCTTATTAAACAAAACCTCGAGTTTGTCTCTCATTTGCTTATATTTAAATTGATGTGCGCTTTTATTGAGTTCTTCTACAAGGTCGCCGTCCGAGTCATATTCGTATGCGGTGAGTGCTTCTATTTGCTCGTCTATCACTTCTGTATCAAATCGTTTGCATGCTTCATATAACTTTTTTAGTACGGCTGTGTCCGGCTTTTTCTTTTTGCGCTTCTTTTTGTCCGGCATGATTTCTTCATACAGGCTTTTGATATCGTCTATAAGCTTTTGAACGTGGTCGATAAAGGCAGCGTTGTTTACCTTAACAAATTCAAAATCGCCTTTTTTTGCTGCATCTTCCAGCTCTGCTGCCATATCCCCCGCAATGTCCGCACAAACACCGTAGCTTGAACCTTTTATACCATGAACGGCTATGGCGTATCCGTCTAATGACCTTGCATGTTCAATATCAAACGAAGCAGATGAACCGTCCCCCTGTCCCATTGCATTAAGACCTTCAATAATGACTCCGGTATTTTCCGCGTAGGAACGTAATGAATCTAAATATGTGCCTTCATCTCCGCTAAAGCGTTTTATACCATTAGAGATATCCAATCCGTTGATTTTTGCGCTTTTTAGTTTGCTCTTTTCTGTTTTAGACTCCTTATATGCACCCTCGGAGCTTTGTTGTTCGGATGCATGATGCTGCTCAGACACCGTTTCCTGTGTTTTATCCCGAACCCAGTGCCGAATGACTTCATCAAGGCGGGGAAGCTCAACGGGTTTTGATATAAACGCTTGAAAGCCCTTACTAAGAAACATGCTCTCATTCCCGGCAATAGCATTTGCGGTCAAAGCAATAATCGGGATATTTATTGCGTATTCAGTTCCTATTTCCTCTCGTATAATACGTGTTGCTTCTATCCCGTCTATTCCCGGCATCATATGATCCATAAATATGGCGTTATAACGCACGTTTTCATTTTTAACTGCATCAATCGCCTGCTGACCGCTTAGTACACAATCTATCTGCATACCATACGGCTTCATTAATCCTTTTGCGACATCCAGATTTGTAGGATTATCATCAACAACCAGCACCCTCGCATATGGAAGCTTGATGCGTTTTATTTTTGCGTCACGTGTGCGTTTATCATCTGAGTAATGATGCTGTTTTAAGCTGTTCACTACTTGCTGTCCGATACGAACATCGGAGACAAACTTCTGTAATATCCTTACTGTAAATACGCTTCCCTTGCCATATTCACTCGTGACAGAGATAGTGCCGTTCATCATTTCTACGAGGCTCTTTGTAATGGGAAGCCCCAGGCCGGTGCCTTCTGTTCTGCGGTTTTCTTTTAGGTCTAACTGCGCGTAGTCATCAAATAAACTGCTAATATCTTCAGGACGGATGCCAACACCTGTATCACTGACCTCTATTATAATCCAAATGTTATCCTCTTCCCGCTCACAATGAACACTAAACTCTACCGCACCCTCATTCGTGTACTTGATAGCGTTTGATAGAAGATTGTTCAGTATCTGTTTTACACGGAGTTCATCTCCGATAAGGCGTGAATACAAATCCTCTTTTATTTTCAGCTTTAACTCTATCGGTCTATCAGCGATCCGTAAAACATTTTGCGTAATAGTATCATTAATGAGGCTTGGAACGTCATACTCAACCTCCACAAGTGCCATCCTGCCTGCTTCTATTTTTGAAATATCTAATATGTCGTTTACGATACTAAGCAGCATTTCCCCCGAGTTATATACTTTTTCCAGGTTCGATGACGTTTCATCATCAATCTCGCTGTTTTCCAATGAAAGTCTGGTGAGTCCTATGATAGCGTTGAGCGGTGTTCGCATTTCATGGCTCATGCTTGCTAAAAAGTCGCTCTTGGCGTTGCTGGCATTGTGGAGGTTTTTTGTCATTTCGCGGCGTAATAACGCGCTTGCAATCATCAAGCCGATAGCACGAAGAATGTCTATTTCGTCTTCCGTAAAAGTACGTTCATGCCAACAATCGTCGATAGTTAATAAACCCCAAAAATGATCCTGTAAAAACAAAGGGATTATAGCAACGGCTTTTATTTCATAAACGGCTAAAAAGTCCCGATCCTCTTTTGAAAGAGCTGAAAACGAGGAGTTTATGTATTTTCCGCTGCGGAACATTTTCTCCCATTTTGGTCTTTCTTTATAGGAGAAGCTTGTACCGACAGAGGTTTCCAATTTCTTCTTTCCGAATTCTGAAAGCCATTTATACTGGTGTACGAAGCATAAATCACCGTTTATGACTTCATTTTTCCATATCTGCACCCTATCTACATCAAAATTGGCTCCGACTATACCCATACATTCCAGCAATGAGTCGTCAAACTTATCATCCTCTATCGCTGAGAGAAGGGTGGCGGCTGAACTGTTTCCGGCACTGAGCATTTTGTCGCGGTATTCAATTTCCTTCATCATCCGGTTAAACTCGCGTAAATCACGGTTATAGCCGGCAATAACATACTCATTATCATATTCAACCCGGACAAGTGTAACTTCCGAAGGGATCAATGTGCCGTCCATAGCTTTTAATGTGAAGTTGAAAACACCTCTGCCTTCGGCAAATACTTTTTCAAAAATCCTTATGCCTTCTTCGACAGAGTTGGTGCCGTCCGGTTGAAGCTCGGGATATGTCTCAAAATACCTGTTTTTTGCGTCCTGTTTGTCTTTGAACATAAAGAGCTTGACGGCTTCTTCATTACACTCAAACATCTCATATTTTCCGGCACTTATCCTTCTTATCAAACGACAGGCTTGCGGAGACGTGTCAAGCAGCAGTTTTGTACGGTCGTGTGCATTTTGTAAGAGCTCGGATTGTTTCTTTATCGTTTTGCTCTGTGCCTCAATTTTAATAAACGGTTTAATAACTTTGCCGGAAATCAACACCGAAACCAAAAGACCGACGATTAAGAATGTAACGGCAGCGGTAAGAAGCCCTCTGTTCAAATCCACAAAGGGACTTTCGTTAAGCGGTGCAACTACAGCAATGCGCCAGCCTGCAACAGAGTCTGTCACACGTTTGTATACACAGAATCGCTCCTGATTTTCAAAGCTATAATAACCCGAACCATATTCGGTATCTATCATTTGCTGAAAAAATGTGCCTATTCCCCGCATATCCGGGTCGGTTTTCGCCATTTCAATAAAGTTGCGTTGCTCTGTAACAAACAACGGGTTGGCATCTGCAATAATTGTGCCTTCCGCGTTGATGAGCAGAATATTACCCGTATCCCACAATGTGTGCCGTGACAGCAATTCAGAAAACAGCATGCCGTCGAAGGTTGCAGATAACACGAAATCATCACCCATAGGAACAAATACATTGGCAATAAACTCACCGCCGGCACGGTTATGATACGGAGCCGATACTATGCTTTCACCACCAAAGGCTGAATATATATATAACTCTACAACTCTGAATATATCGTCGGGGACAATGTTTCCCAAATGAAATGTCAAACCTTCTTCGGTGTGTACTCCGTTTCTGTCAAACACAGTCAATGAGATGAACTTCGAAAACTCCGCAAGTTGCTGCGCCATCATGTGAATCATCTCTTCGGCTGTATCTGAATTAACCAATCGCTCGGATATTGTGTTTGCGTCCGATCTTAACAGGTTCATTTGAGTCGCTACTAAGTTATCGGCAATATCAAGTGCGAAAGACAATTGCTGTTCGTTTGCTTCATGGATATTATTGTTAGTAAACAGGTAACTTATAAGGAAATTCACCGAAGTTACCACGAAGAAAATCGCCATTATAATAAATACTGCTTTTTTCCTCATCGGTTTTGCTTCCCTTCGTAGCCCGTCATTCTGCGCGCCAGTCGCAGAATCCATATCGTAACTATGCTATAATTCCAATAGAACATCTACATACCGCAATAGATTCTGCGACTAACGC
>WRDH01000072.1 GCA_009783555.1 Oscillospiraceae bacterium | reverse complement strand
GTGCTTTTTCGCTGTCTTTCTTTGAAAGGCCTGAGTTTGCTGCAATAGCATTGATGAGTTCTGTTTTGTTCATTGGGTTTTCCTCCATACTTTATGTGATTTCTTTATATTATTAAAGAAGCGATATTACTTCTCTAATTTCATTTTTGGTTCAGTTCTTCAGTTTCATCGGATACTGCTTTATGCTGCTTTTCTTTGCGCTTTATTTCTTCCCAGACTTTAATGGCTTCTTCAGCGTTGCTTGCTCTTACATCGCCGAAAACATGCGGGTGACGCCGAAGTAACTTTCTGCATGTAGCATCTGCAATGTCGTCAAGTGTAAAGCTTTTTGCACGCTCTGCGATGTCGGCATGGAAAATTACTTGCATTAAGACATCTCCGAGTTCTTCTATTAATAATTCTGTATCATTGATGTCAATCGCTTCGGCGGCTTCATGAGCTTCTTCAAGTAAATTCTTACGGATGCTCTCATGTGTTTGTACACTATCCCACGGGCAACCCCCGGGACCGCAGAGTAATTTAACGAGCATTCTAAGGTCATTTACATCGTATCTGAGTTTGCTTACAAAATTTACCATACTTTTACTCTTTCCGCAAGACAAATTTTTGAAATTTTTACTAAAAACTCGCCTAAAATCAACATTTTTATGAAAAAAATGTAAAAAATCATATGTATCTATGTTTTAATGGCAAAAACCGTCCGGAGGGTCAAGCGACCCTAATAACAAGGCTCACTTGACCCTGAGCAATTTTGCCAGCTTTTCTCCTTTTGGAATGTGTGATAAATCATCCTTTGTAATAGCACGGGTAAGAATAACAAGAGTTGCGTAAACGACAACTCCAACAATAATCGCTGCCGCCAGATAGATGACAACCGCCGCGTTACCCGTACCGAGATAGCCCGAACCTAAATACCGGACTCCCTCATATGTCAGATATGATACACCTGCCATAATACCGGCACATATTAATGGTTTGAGAAAACCGCTGATAATCTTAAAACGTTCCTTAACCTTAACGGTTATAAAAATGACATTGAGGCTGACTATTATTGCGAAACATGCAAGTGTTCCGATTGGAGAGCCAATGATACCGATATTCGGATTACCGACCAGAAAATAACTCAAAGCAATTTTAACCGCAGCACCGACAGGGAAAGTCATTAGAGCAACGCGTTCATACCCGTTGGCTTGCAGTACAGCTATGGTTAAATGCTGGAAACATACAAAGTAAGAAGCCGCACCTAAGATTACAAGAATAGTCGTCATTGTCGCAAAAGTCTCAGGGGTTTGGGTGGGGTCGTAATAGAGTGCTTTAAGTATCGGACCTGCAAGAACCATGATCCCCGCACACGCAGGCATAGCAAACAGGTTAGTGAGTTTTGCGGAAGACTGTACAATAGAGCTTGCTTCCTTTTTATTATTCTGTGCGACAACTCCCGCAATAGCAGGTATTATGCTCACCGCAAGCGGAACCACCAGCGACGGCGGAAGATTATAAATTGAGAGACCTTTTCTGAAAATACCAAACTGTGCGATTGCCTCAGACTCTGTAAGCATTAACGCATTTTGAAGTCTGTCGCTAACAACACCGGTATCAATAACACCCATTATAGACATAAACGAGGCACTGAGAGAGATGGGGATGCAGACCTTCATAATGCGCAGAAACGTACGCATGCGAGATGGGACAGGACAGGGGGACGGTTCATCTGTCTTGCTTGACAGTTTACCAACACAAGAGCTATCAGAACTAAGCAAGACAGATGAACCGTCCCCCTGTCCTGTCCCATCCCGCATCCCATCATCCATCCTTCCCTTATACCACATCATTAACGGTATACATAGTCCCAACCCTATAGTTACTCCCGTAATTGCTCCTGCCGACAAAAATTGTGCCTCATAATTCAGATGGGAAAGATAAAAAACAACAGCAATACCGATGGCTGCTTTGCTTACAACTTCAACAACTTGTGATGCGGCGGTCGGCACCATATTCCCGAATCCTTGTGCGTATCCTCTGTATACAGCAATAATGCATACAAAGAACACAGCCGGCGATAATACCCGAATACTATATGCAGCCAGTGAGGTGTTCATTAAATCGGCAATGTTGTCTGCAAAAAAGTACATTAGCAGCATTGCGACCAAGCCTATCATTATAAATGCAGGCATTGCTACAGAGAAATACCGCTTAATTAATGCATTGTCACCGCGTGCAGCAGCCGAGGATACCAGTCTGGACATAGCCACCGGAACACCTGCTGTAGAAATAGCTAAAATAAAGGCGTATACCATGTATGTCACATGGAAATATCCGGCACCCTCATCTCCTAACTCACGTAAAATCGGGATTTGGTAAATTGCGCCGATTATTTTCACGAAAACCCCTGTAGCTGCTAGAATTGCAGCACCTTTGAGGAAATTACTTTTTTTTGCTTCTTGCATTAAAGCTATTACCTTTCGCTAAAAAACCCACAGTCAATTTAACATTCTACACTGATATTTATTAGAAAGCAACTTACTAATATTAAAATTAATGAATAACCATTTCGGTCAAGTGTTTACATAAATGATGTGGATAACTCTGTGGATGATGTGCAAAAACCTTGATATTGTTGAGTAGTAACGTTTCGGTTAAGACTTATTGTAAACTAAAAATATTCATCCGAAAATGAATATTTTATGAACGAGTTATGAATACCATAAACAGTAATGATACATCTCTGTTTGTTACTATTCGCCTTTGGCAGAACTTCTGTATTGGATTAGCCGGACGATTGTGGGGCTGAGTACAAAGTTAATCGCAAGTTCAACTAAAAAGTTAAGACCTACCATTGCAAGAAAGATAAATGCAGTAGCACTGGCATACCCTGCGGCTGCACCCCACTGCGTCAGTGTCGGCAAGAAGAAAACATATGAGCCGACAATAAAGATTCCTGTGTTGACCAACGGACAAACAATGGCTGCAGTAATAGCCGCTATTGTTTTGTCTTTCTTACTAAGCAACTTATATACAAACCCTGCCGCAAGCCCTGCGAGCATGCCTTTTATAAGCACTACCGCAACAGTTCCGAATGGGTCAATTACCATAAAAGGAGCAGCATCACCACTGATGAGTACCGCGAACCCGAAAACAAGACCGAGCCATGCTCCTGCCCATGCACCGATCAGAGCAGCGCCTATGACGATTGGCACTAAAACCAATGTAATTGAAAACATCGGGAAAAGGGGTCTGGTAACAATGGCGGCAATTTGAAGCGCAATAACAATTGCCGTGAGAATTGCGAGCAAAACAATTTTTTTAGTATCGAATGCGTGTCTGGTCATTTAATATTCTTCCTCCATATTATATTTATCTAAAATAACAAGCTTTGATTAAATTGTGGATTGCCACGTCGCTTTACTCCTCGCAATGACGAGAGAAGGTAAGTTATTTTACGATTCTTATTCTAGAAAAAAGCGACAGTCTGGTCTTGTGTTTTTGATTCAACAGATTTTACTGTGGGAAAAGCGGTTTTAAGTTTACTCACTAATACATCAGAGACAAGATTTTCCGTGCTGAAGTGTCCTGCGTCGATTAAGTTTATGCCTCGTTCCTTTGCTTCAAGAAACAAATGATACTTAATGTCAGCAGTAACAAATGTGTCGCAGCCGCTTTTTAATGCATTTTCCCATTCGGCACTGCCGGCACCGGAAGAAATGGCAACCCTGTACACACCACGTTCTGCATCATGATACCTTAACCCGTTTACACCAAGTGCATTTTTCAAACGTGCGAGATAATCCGGCATACTGCACGGCTTGTTGAGATTACCGACTCTACCTAGAGAAAAAACTTCTCCTGTGGCAAGACTTTTATGACCGGGTAAAGGTTCTGCAATTCTGCTATCATCAATTATTCCGACGGCAACGGCAAGAGCATCATTAACTCCTCCCCCCGCAGCATCAAGATTAGTGTGCATACATATGGCTGAGATTCCATTTGATAACAGGCGAACGATTTTGCTTCCTGTGATATCTGTATCTGTGACATTTTTTAGCTCAAAGAATAAAGGATGATGAGCGACAATAAGCTGTACACCGGTTTCAATAGCTTCAGCTATGACATCACTTGTGATATCAAGGCAAACAAGTATCTTTGTAACCTCTGTTTCGCCGATTCCGACAAGAAACCCGACATTATCAGTATCCAAAGCCATCTCCTCAGGAGCGAAAGTCTTTATGTATTCGTATATTTCTTTTACAGTTGGCATAGTATCGACAACTCCTTCAATCCTGTCATTCTGCGCGTTAGTCGCAGAATCTATTGGTGCGTCTAGGTGTTCTGCCGGACATATAACTCCACTTCGCTACGTTGAAACGCCTGATTTTATGGCTGTGCACGGCGCAGGAATGTGGATCTCTTGTTATAGCATAGTTGCGACATGGATTCTGCGACTTCGCGCAGAATGACGAGAGGTATTCAGGCTTAATAATTCTGCATTCTTACAACAATAATCGAATAACTCTTTCCTTTATCAACAACAGATCTTGTTTCCCGGATATTATAGCCGTTGTTATATAAGAATCTACACAACAAATCAATTTTCGATTGCGGTTGCAGAATCAACTTCACGGTTTCGCTTTTTGTCCAGGGAGCGTTCTCCAGAATTTGCAACATAGTTTCGCCGCCAATGCCGGCTATGACAACAGTATCTACATCTGCTGCTGTAATTCCGTCAAGACCCGGTGTAACCATAAAAGTAATGGACTCCGTGACATCATAATCATTGGCAAACCGACGCGCAGCACTTAGTGAGCCGATACTGATGTCGGTTGCAATAATTCGGGTGGCTCTACGGCTTTGTGCAAGATAAATTGATAAATAACCATGATCTGCACCGATATCAGCGACTGCTGCACCAATGTCAATTAACTCAGTCAACGCCCGGAGTCTGTTAGATAAATTAATGTATTTCATATGGTTACATTTTTACTTCACGGCAAAACAGGGTATCCCCGATATGCGCAGCATTTTTGCTTTTGCACTCGGATAAACCCTATTTCAATCAGTGTCAGATACTTTTTACTTTTCTACAAACTCATTCAGTTTTGTCAATAAGTCGTTTACATCAACACCGTGAGCCGCACATGCTTGTCCAAGTGTTTCACCGCTTGCCATCGCACAGCCTAGACAGTTCATTCCCATTGACCTGAACATCGGCACGCTATCCGGTGCTATTTTCAGGATATCAGCAATAATCGTGTCTTGAGTAATTTGAGACATAGTTCACCCTTACGCTTCTCTTGACTTTGCGAAGCATTCGCTGCAATAAACAGGTCTGTCGGTTTTGGGTTCAAACGGGATGCTTGCCTCACCGCCACAGTCAGCGCATACTGCTTTGAAATACTCTTTCGGTCCGCGAGCTGCTGCTTTTCTGTTGTCTCTGCAAGTTTTGCAACGTTGCGGCTCATTTTGGAAACCGCGTTCGTGGTAGAATTCCTGCTCACCTGATGTGAACACAAAGTCCTCGCCACATTCTTTGCATGCTAATGTTTTGTCTTCGTACATTTTG
>WRDH01000071.1 GCA_009783555.1 Oscillospiraceae bacterium | reverse complement strand
TAACGCCGACTATTCCGTATGAGTTGGGAGAACCCGGATATCATGATAATATCAGTTTACTTGAATGGGTAATACCCGATGAAGTGATTTCATTTGTCGATATTTTGGTGGTGGAATACGAAGACACCATCGACAATATAGGATTCGTTAGGTATGGATTTGATGAAGACTTTGTAGTATTTTGGTTGGGAGATAACCGCATCACTGAAGAACCGGGTAAGTTAACCTTTGACATGACCGGGTATGGAGGTATACTTGTCGGTATTTTTTTAGATATGGAAATTTACCGAAGTAATGTAAAAAGAGTTTATCTTGATGTACAGCCGAATCTGTCTCCGTATAAAGCCATATATGTTGACGCAAGCAACCCGGAGGAAGGTGACGGCACGTTGTTAAACCCGTTTCGGGATCTGAGGCAGGCGGGACGTAACGCAAAATCGGGTGATACAATAATAGTCGCTGACGGTATATATTACGGCTCTGTTTCCGTACCCTCCGGAGAGGAAGGCAGACCGACTATTTTAATGGCAGCAGAGGGTGCCAGACCGGTATTAACTACCACTATCCCGTTTAACGGACCGTGGACTCCATATAAAGATAATATATACGTCGCAACCATAATGCTTGATTTTTCAAGCGTTTTTGAAGATGATAAATTCTTGCCGCAGGTTTTTGTTGACGGTGTTGCCATGATCGAAGCACGGTGGCCGAATCTTCCGGGTTCTGATAAATCCGTAATTATGGAACAGGAGCGGGTTCTGGCGCAGGAAGGGACAAATCTCAATACAATAGTATCATCAGAGGATGTCCCCGATAACATAGATGATGCGTACGTTGTAATCTGGGCGGGTCATGGTGCGCATCTAGCGACATCTGCTATAGAGTCAATTGACGGAAATATATTAAACCTTGCTTCTTCAATCGACCACTCGCAAGGAATGTGGCCTGAGCTTTATCAGCCGACAGCCGGAAATATGTTCTATTTGACAAACTCACTATCGCTGCTTGATGCCCCCGGGGAGTACTATTACGATAGAAACAACAGAAGACTCTACTTCTACGCTCCTAACGGTGAGGACCCTACAGGACTTAACATCACTCTTAAAGTCGATGACGATATAAACGCGATTATGTTGGGAAGGCACAGCTATGTGACTGTAGACGGGTTTGATATTTTCGGTGCGGGAATCCATACGGAGGACAGTGATAATATTATCATCCAAAATTGCGCAATTCGTTACGCCAATCATTTTAATGTGTACTCAGGAGATGCCGGTCATTTACATTTGAATCTTTCATCAAACAGTGTTATCAGAAATTGTGAAATCGGTCCTACAGCCTCTTACGGTATCGGGGTGTTCGGAGAAAACATTATAATTACAAATAATGTATTTTTCAATTGCAATTATTCCGGAGAAAACACACTGACAACAGCGGCACTTATGATGGCGCAATCCCAAAGCAATGAAATTTCTTTCAATACATTTATAAATACCGGCGGATCATTTATTAACGCAAGTTTATGGGACGGCGGTAACTTTATCGACACTACGATACGGAATAATCATTTCATCAATCCTATGATGTTAACTTCAGGTCAAGGTTCAGTATTCTATATATATAACGCAGATGGCCGCGGGACTGAAATTTATAATAACTTTATTGAAATTGAAGAACATGTCAACTTTGGAGAATTTAACAGTTCCGCAGGTATATCCCTGGATGGCGGAACAGAAAACTTTAAGGTTCATCATAATATAATAAAAGGGTCGTTTAATGTCGGACTGTCGGCAGGTGTTCCAAGCTCGAGCGAGTTTTACAATAACACTATAATTGGTGCTGTACACGGAATTTCGCCTGCTGAGACCGGTGTTACTTTCAAAGATAATTTATTTGTTGACATCCAAGACACTGATATTTTGCATTTTGGAAGCAGCGATAATTACGTTGATGATTTTGTTGACGGAACAATCCCGGTACCCGGTGTCATAAGCTCAGGAAACGCACGCGGGACAATAGACGAGCTTTTCCGTCCGACTTTAGAAACACCCGACATCGGAGCAATCCCACGCGGCGGTGATATGTTTGAATACGGTGCAACCTGGTTGTTGGGAGATGTACAAGACTCCGATGGAATTATCCCGGACGATACCAACTTAAACGTCGTAGCTCCTGAACCGGAGCCGGAGCCCGAACCGGAGCCTGAGTCAACTCTGGGACAAGTTTTGTCGATTTTCAGTGATAATATGATACTCTGGATTATCATAGGCGCAGCCGGTGTTCTTGTAGTTGTTTTGGTTGTTGTGATAATCGTTGACAGGAGGAAAAAGCGTTCTTGACGGCAAGTCAGGGGGAGAGACCCGTGGATAAAATTTCACCGTCCGACATGCTCCAGATTTTTGTTGCGAACTTGTCGAGGAAATATCGGTCATGGGAGATAAAGAGCATTGTTCCGTCCCAGTCGGCTACTGCGTCTTCTATCCATTCTCTTGAATCTATATCCAGGTGATTTGTCGGCTCGTCCATTATCAGGAAATTTGCTGTTTCCTGCATTAGTAAACAGAGCTTCAAGCGGCTCTTTTCGCCTCCGGAAAGCGTGCTTACTGTTTTTGATATATCGGGTGTTCTGAATAAAAACTTTGTTAGAATGCTCCGGGCTTTTCCTTCAGTCATTTCATACTCGTTGCGTAAGGTCTCGAGAACTGTTGCATTTTCATCTTTGAACTTTATTATCTGAGGCATATTAATAATTTTTACGTTGCTGCTTACTTTCACTTCTCCGCTGTCGCAGGTTTCTTCTCCCAATATCAACTTTAAGAGTGTTGTTTTACCACACCCGTTCGGTCCTATAAGGGCTACCCTGTCATTTCTGCTTATTTGAGCACTCACATCACGCATTAATTCGTTGTCGCCGTAGCTTTTATACACCTCTTCCAGTGAGACAACAACTTTTGCCGCATATCCTCCGCTACTGAAATCCTCAGTTATTTTCCTTGTTGTTATTGGTTTGTCTATTTTATCCATGTGATTAATTCTTGACAGGATAACATGGTGTTTTGTTGTAAATCTGTCTTGCTCCACAAACCACTTTGCTCTGTCCTCAATGCGTTTTATTTCTTTCTGCTGGCGTTCATATTGCTGGGTATGTGTAGTAATTCTGCGTCTCTTCTCATCGGCGAACCATGAATAATTTCCACTGTAGAAGTTTGCTTTACCTTCTTCAATTTCAATGATTCGTGTAATAACATTGTCAAGAAATGCCCTGTCATGGGACACCACAACAACGGTTCCTTTGTATTCCTTCAGGAAGCCTTCAAGCCAGTGAAGGGAAGTCAGGTCAAGATGATTGGTCGGTTCGTCAAGCAGGAGGATATCGTTTTCTTGCAAAAGAATACGTGCAAGGTTCACCCTCGTCTTTTCGCCGCCGCTGAGCAAGTTAAACGGGCTTGCGCGAAGAGTCGAATTGATGTTCATTCCATTGCAGATTTTATCGATTTTATATTCAAACTCGTACCCGCCAAGATGTTCGTATTCTTCCATAAGCCTGCCGTATTGTTTGAGAATCTTCGGGTCTTCATTGCCTTCTATTTTCTTCATAGCTTCATGTATCTGTGTGATGTTTGCAAATGATGAGCGAAGAATGTCCTCGACTGTGTCATGTTCGCCAAAAACGGCGATTTGCGCGAGTATATCAATCTTTTTCCCTGACGCTCTTGTTAGGCTGCCGCTCTCAAAAGGCTCTTCCCCTGTTATGACTTTAAACATGGTTGTTTTTCCGGAACCGTTTTTCCCCAACAGCCCGACCTTCTCGCCGCTGTAAATCTCAAAACTGATGCCTTTTAACACATGGTTTGCACCGTAATATTTATTTAGTTCATGTACTGATATGTCTATCATTTTTTATCCAATCTGCTCTAAAAGAGCTTCAACACTGTTTAAATCGTTTTAAAATTTCCTGCTCCTGTTAATATCATTATAGTGCACACTAAAATAACTCCGACAGATTGTTTTGTCTGCTCGGAGTTGCCTGACATAAAGGAGCGGGTTACACCGCTGCATTATGAGGTGAAAGGCATTCAAAACAATCAGTTTTCCATAAATGGGCATACTGACCCCTTGCAATAGCAGAACCCATTGCAAGATGGAGGTTTTCCACCGCCATAAGGGAGCAATTATCCCATGCATCAATCATGCCTCTCACCACCTTTCATATAAATATCATTTTGTATCTTAGCATAGTTATTGAGGAAATACAAGATGTGTTCTCTTTTAAGTGTATATATTTTATGTTACAATATTCTTGGAAGTGTTATTGTTACATATGAGAGGTGGATTTGTTTTTGAACATAGTTTTTGACATCGGAAATGTGCTTATTGATTATAGACCTGAAATATATGTTAAGGCTTTGTTTCCTGATTTATCTTTAGCCGAGAAAATCAACAAAATCATTTTTAAAAGCCCCGAGTGGTTGGACATGGACAGAGGGATGCTCACACACAAGGAAGCGACTGAGATATTCTGCAAGCGTGAGCCTGACTTCGCAGACACAATTCGTCACACTATGCAAAAATACTGTATGATGTTTAGTCCGTCGCAGGATTTTTGCAAAACTTTTATAGCAATGCAAGATACTATTGACTTATTACCGAGAATAAAAGAGCTCGGTCATGACTTGTACTACCTGTCAAACATGCATTTCGAAACACGCGATTATCTGTTGGAAAACCATAGCTTTTTCAACAGATTTGATGGTGGTGTCTTTTCATGCGATGTGAATGTGATAAAGCCTTCGCCTGAGATCTATCGTCATTTCCTTAAAAAATACAAGCTCAACCCAAAAGAATGCATCTTTTTCGACGATATGGAAGAAAACGTATCAGCAGCGGAAAAAGAAGGCATAAAAAGCGTTCTTTTCACCACCGCCGATTGTGTTTTGGAGTATTTGTAGACTAACGTCCCGCATGGTGTATCCTGAGAATATCTCAGTACAGTAACCCCGTTTCCGGTAAAGCAAGTGCATTGCACCCAACCCTACGGAAACGGGGTTTACATTTTAAGTACGATAATGTGAATAATCATTTCATAGCACGGTTTCTTTATACGAACGGGAGTTTGCTTATTATCGGCAGTACAATCATCTTTGCTCTGCTACAAAGATTGCAGCGCGGTTTTGGATTATTCTGGCTGCATCTTGTACTGTGATCGCACCGGCAAATAAATCGCTCAAACTTTCAAAAATTATATCTAATAGCGGATCAAAGTTTGTTGCCATGCCATCAACTGATTCTATCAGTGCTAAAGTAATATCTGTATAAACAGATGTGTCTTCGGGCAGTTCTTGTGCAGGTATGGTATACATTGCCCAGCTTGCAGGGATTTCCCGCATTTGCGCACGGCTTAGTGTTTCCTCAAAAATAGTCCTGTTAGCAGGGAAATTTGACCTTATGTTCTCTCTTTGCCAGTCCTCCGATAAAATAAAACGCAAAAACTCCCATGCGCCTTCCTGATGTTCGCTTAAGGCTGATATTGAAAAATGTGAGAGCGATCCCATGGTATTGCCGCTTCCGTGATTTCGGGGAAATCCTTTAATGATGAAATCTTCACCGAAAAAATGCTGCATCACAAGAGGAGCCATTAAACTCGTAACAAGCCATGTTTCAACCAGAAGCTCACCCGATGATATCATTTCCCTTAGTATCTCCGGACTAAAATTAATGGATATTGTACCGTCTTCATTACGCCCGGATCCCCACCAATCAAACACCTCTTGCAGCTTATATGCAAACTCAAGCAGCTCGATAAAATCCTCGCTATCAAAATAAACCCTTCCTGTTTCCCAGTTGATGAAATCATCAAGGTTACTCATGAATATCTGACGGAACAATCCTTCGCCGTCAAATAATACGCCAAAC
>WRDH01000070.1 GCA_009783555.1 Oscillospiraceae bacterium | reverse complement strand
GTTATGGATGTTTTTATGCTATATTGACAATTCCATCGTTTGCTGTTAAAATACTTTTAGGTTAAATGTGCGCTGTTGCCATATTTTTGCACACAACTTCTTATTCTAACACATTATCAGACATTGTCAAGAACTTTTTGAAGCAAATAAGCTTCTGTTTTTTTATATATTTTTTTGGAGAAATAGTGTAAGTAAAGCTGTGATTTTTATCTTATTCTTATTGCTTATTATGATATTTTGAATTATAGTATGTAATGTTGTCATAGTGCTTCTGAAAGGAACAACCGTTAATGAACGATGATATTATAAAAACCGATGATTTAAGCAGTCTCGGAGAGCTTGCTTCAGTAGATGAAATTCTTTCTCAAGCCGCAGCGGCTACCGATGACGGTGATTATAGAGGTGCGTTGAGCGGCTTTGAACATGCTCTGGAGGTCACCCAAAGAATATTCGGTGACAATCTCGAGCTGACCGAACTAAAGCACAAGATTGCTGATATACATGAACTACTTGATGAGCAAGACAAGAAGTGATTGTACTTTATCGGTAATATGATACTCTAATATGATGAAAATCCCCACGATACATAATCGATGGGGATTTTTTTGGAGGCGACACCCAGATTCGAACTGGGGAATAGCGGTTTTGCAAACCGGTGCCTTACCACTTGGCCATGTCGCCGTGTTAGGCACGAGGATTCTTGGAGCGGGCGACGAGGCTCGAACTCGCTACCTCCACCTTGGCAAGGTGGCGCTCTACCGGATGAGCTACGCCCGCATAATGGTGCCTCCGGTCGGAATTGAACCAACGACACGCGGATTTTCAGTCCGCTGCTCTACCGACTGAGCTACAGAGGCGGATTGGAGAAACAATGTTTCTCCCGGAGTGTCATTGAAAAAGACTTTTACCTATTTACTTGACACTTTGCTCGCATTGCGAGACTTTGCGTGGTCTTGGCGACCCAGAACGGACTCGAACCGTCGGCCTCCAGCGTGACAGGCTGGCGTTCTAACCAACTGAACTACTGGGCCGTAAAGAAGTGTTTGAAAAACACGTGGTGGGAACAACAGGGCTTGAACCTGTGACCCCATGCTTGTAAGGCATGTGCTCTCCCAGCTGAGCTATGCTCCCATCAACCTTTACAAACGGCAAAGGCAATTATACTAAAACGCAAATACCTTGTCAACACGAAAATTCAGATACTCGCACATACACGAAAATTCAGATACACACACACACGAAAATTCAAATACACACGAAAATCCGGATTGTTGCCGACACCGCGTGTTAGGTGCTCTTAAACGATTGTAAAAGAGTGTTTTTGTCCATAAATGTAAGTGCTGAGAAAGTTTTGTACATGTCGTAATCAAAATCTTTTGTTAACACAAATGCCTCGCGGATATCTAAATCTATATATTTATCACCGCGCATAGCTATCACTTTCCCACTCAGACCCGCCGCAAGTAAAGTAACAGCTTTATAACCCATTGATGTACCGACTACACGGTCGCGTACATGCGGTGAGCCTCCGCGTTGTATATGGCCAAGCATTGTTAATCTGGTATCTATACCTGTTGCTTCCAGGATTTTATCCGCTACTTCATAGCCGGGTTCAGCTCCTTCGGCTACAATAACAGTAAAATTATTGCGACCCGCTAATCTGGCTGCACGTATACGTTCGATAACATCCTTATTAAAATCGTATTTAACTTCCGGTACTAATATTATTGTTGCTCCTGTGGCGATACCCACCGCTAATGCCAAGTGCCCTGCTTTTCGGCCCATAACCTCTACGACCGAACATCTTTCGTGCGATTGCATGGTATCATTGAGTCTGTCAACAGCGTCAACGGCAGTATTGCAGGCTGTATCAAACCCAATTGTATATGATGTGCAGCCAATATCATTGTCTATCGTACATGGGATGCCAACCACTTTTATACCGTGTTTGGACAAATCCATTGCTCCCCGGAATGTACCGTCACCACCTATAACAACAAGACCTTCAATACCCATGTGTCTACAAGCATCTGCTGCTTTTGTAACACCTGCTTCAGTGTTGTATTCTGACGATCTTGCCGTGTAAAGCATAGTACCGCCACGCCCTGTTATACCTTTTACAACTTGTTGGTCCAAGTGCATAAAGTCATGATTAAGCAAGCCTGCATATCCGTGTCTGATTCCTATACAATCAATGCCAAGACAGCCTGCTGCTCTCACCGCACCTCGAATTGCCGCATTCATTCCGGGGGCATCACCGCCGGATGTTAAAACACCAATCCTCTCTACAGCCGAAGATACTAATTCATTTTCTGTTGTCATGATAAGCTGCTCTCCTTCCAAAATAAACCTGTAACTCATTAAGAATAATTCGTTTTAAACGCAAAATTCTATCCGTTTAGGCTTTTTTATTAGTCTATTTAAATAGTACCATATTTGAGTCATAAATTTCAATGCGTTTTATTCTAATATATTCAGGTTTATTTTCGTCATTAAGTGCATTCATAATATCATCAGTACTTATTGTCGGATTTTGTGCTGATATTATCGCGTTCATCGTTATTATGTCAGTAACATCAAAGCTGACATTCTTAATATATGGTGCTATATCTAAGTCCTTATTTCCACGTTTTGTTCTCTTCGATACAACTATATTCTGTCTGCTGTAGCATTTTGCTAAAGTCTCTATCAGCATGTCAGATATTTTGGTTTCATAATACATGCTGCCGGTAATTTCAGCCCATGTAATTTCATTGAACTTCCGTACCGGTTTATAAGCTTCTAAGACTTCAATTCCTTCGGGCAGTTTAATTTTCTTTATATCGGTCAGTGCATCATCTTCTACCGCAATGTCCATAAGCTCACATAAGCTTTCATTGCCGACTGACAATGGCAAAGCAACGGACATGTACGGGTGCGGATTAAAACCTTCAGAATATTTAAGTTTTATACCCGCACGCAAAAATGCACGCTGCATTGTTGCCATAAGGTCAAGATGCGATATATACATGGCTTTATCGGTTTTTGCGTATCTTAGTCTGATTTTCTGCATATTGTATTCCATCCATATTTTGGTAACTGTCCAGAGGGCATCCGGAAAACTTTTAATGGTTCCAGCCAATGCACTAGCACTGTAATGAAAACTTGTATTAACGGCAAAATTTGTGTGCTGACTGAAACCATTAAAAGTTTTCCGTATACCCTCTGAACAGTTACAGTCAACCCCCTCGTATAACAATAAAGTCCCACGGCAGGCTTTCATTTTTATTGCGCTCTCTTGTTGCGTAGAAATCCGGTTCAACGGAACAGTTATTGAAAGCATTTATCCAAGAATCAAAAGAGAAGTGTTCGCTCCACGAGTCCATACGAGAACCAAGTTTCCAGGTAGCTTCTATGACATCGCCGATTTTTTTATCACCTCTTGACAACGCTGCTTCTATGTAGCCTTGCTCCGGTGAGTGCCAGTTATATGTTATTGCATTTGAACGTATAGAGCTTCTCAGCAGATCAACTCTTCTCAGGTATTCGGAAATAGGTATCTGAGCTTTCCGCTCAAACGGTGTGTGAGGTTTTGGTATAAAGCATGATGTCGATATTGTAATGCGAACTCCCCTGTTTCTGTTTCGCGTATTGTCTCTCCATGTCTGGTGTACATCATGTGCCAGTTCTGCTATGGCTTTGATGTCTTCGTCAGTTTCTGTCGGCAGTCCAAGCATAAAATAGAGTTTGACCGAGTTCCAACCGCCTTCAAACGCCACACGGCATGCTTCAAGTAAATCCTCTTTTGTGATTTTTTTATTTATGTAATCCCGTAAGCGTTGACTTCCCGCTTCCGGTGCGAATGTGAGTCCTGATTTCCTTACTTTTTGTACACGCTCCATCAACTCAATGCTGAAGCTGTCCGCCCGGAGCGATGGTAAGGATAAGTTTATTTTTCGCGGCTGACACCATTGTAAAAGATTGTCACATAACTCATCCAGATACTTATAGTCACTTGTACTGAGAGAGAGTAACGCAAGCTCATCATAACCGGAATTTACTATTGCAGCCTTTCCTTGTTCGGTTAGAGTTTGCGGTGAGCGTGAGCGAACCGGAGTTCCTGTATGTCCTGCTTGACAAAAACTGCAACCTCTTATACAGCCGCGAAAAAGCTCCAACATTGCTCTGTCATGAACTATACCTGTTGACGGAACAATTGTATCAACAGGAAAATACGATTTGTCCAAGTCCTTTACAATTCTCTTTATAACAGGCTGCGGACTGTCAGTGCCATGCAGAGCCGGAACATAAACACCTTCAAGATTTGCGGCACTTTTTAGAAAGCCTGCTTTGTCAGTTTTGGATTTGTATGCGTCGATTAACTCGATAATTACTTCTTCACCTTCACCAACAACAAACAAGTCAAAGAAAGCGGTCATCGGCTCAGGATTATAGCAGCATGAGCCTCCCGCAATAACTACAGGGTCATTCTCTCCCCTGTCTGCGCTACGAAGAGGTATTCCTGCAAGGTCAAGCATATTTAGGACATTTGTGTATGAGAGTTCGTAACCGAGCGAAAATGCAACAATATCGAATTTATTAATTGCGTCATAGCTTTCGAGACCGTAAAGCGGCATCCCGTTATTGCGCATTTCCGCTTCCATGTCAACCCATGGTGCAAAGACACGTTCGCACCAAACGTCTTCAATAGAGTTCAATATGCCATACAGAATTCTTAGTCCGAGGTTTGACATTCCGATCTCATATGTGTCGGGAAAACAGAATGCAACCCGTACCTTTACATCTTGTTTATTCTTTACTACTTGTTTATACTCTCCGCCCGTGTATCTTGCAGGTTTTTGTACTTTATGGAGTATTTTTTCAAGTTTTTGCTTAATCATTTCCAATTCTGTAAATCGACTCCGTAACCAAAGCTTTAAACTGCGGTGCCGCCTTATCTGCCATCTCTTGTACCTCGTCATGTGTCAGAGGTGTTTTTGATATGCCTGCCGCAAGGTTGGCGACACAGGAGATACCGCAAACTTTTAGTCCCATGTGATTTGCCGCCACTGCTTCACATGCAGTACTCATTCCCGCAACATCCGCACCCATGAAACCGGCGGAGCGCACCTCTGCGGGTGTTTCAAAGTTCGGTCCGGAAAACTGTGCGTAAACACCTTCATGAAGCTTGATGTTTTGAACTTGAGCAGCGTCTCTTATCTTATTTCGCAGTTCTTTGTTATACACTTCGCTCATATCAGGGAATCTTGTGCCGAGCTCTTCGATGTTCTCGCCAATTAGCGGTGACGGCACGCTATAGAGTATGTGGTCGGTAATGAGCATCAAACAGCCCGGTGTGTGGTCGGGGTGGAGACCGCCAACCGCATTTGTTAAGAACAGCACTTTTGCTCCCAATAAGCCCATAAGACGTATTGGTAAAACAACGTCGTTCATTGAATAGCCTTCATAATAATGAACACGCCCCTGCATAGCAACTATTGGAACGCCTTTAACATTTCCGAACACAAAGCGGCCTTTATGCCCCGGAACTGTACTTATCGGGAATCCTTCGATATCGTGATAGTCAACCGTTGTCTCGACTTCCATTTCCTCTGCATAACCGCCCAATCCCGAGCCAAGCACCAGAGCTACCTTCGGCGTAAAATCTGTCTTCGACCTGACGATATCACGGCATTTTATAAGCTTTTTGTATACATCGTTCATTGTTGCACCTCCGTTTTTTTCTTGATTATACAGTAAAAAAAAAGTGGTTGCAATATATATGGTTTTGTTTTAGAATACATATCTGTTGAGACGGGGAAATAGCGGCGTTTGTACAGAGACTTTTGGCGAGTCTGACCTGTAACGTAGAAACGGAATAAATAGGAACAACGTTCAACATATCATACTGTATAGAGTTCTATTAACATCGGGGTGTGGCGAAGTTTGGTATCGCGCACGGTTCGGGACCGTGAGGCCAAGGGTTCAAGTCCCTTCACTCCGACCACGACTTGTAAATTGCCTGTAATTGCAATGGTTTGCAGGCACTAAGAATAGCACATACACGATTTTTACACGTTTTCCCACAAAAAATAAGGCTTAACCTTGCATCGACGGCGACTATATCAAAACGGTATAGTCGCTGTTTGTGTGTAGCTTAATTTTGATGGTAGGCTTGCAATTACTTGCATTACTTTTAGTTATAGAAAATGGGGAAACTCAAAAGAGACACTGCGATTTTGAGCTATGATTGAGTAGTGTAAATTGCCCAAACAACGACCGCAGGTCTCATAATAAGTCTTTTTCAATTACGGCAAAAAAACACTAAGCATGTAACGTAAATATTTGCCCGCTTGATAAGGATTTCGAATAGAATTTTGGATTTGGATTATTTTTCAAGTAAAGCAATTCGTTTTCTGTATCAATATAGTAGTTGTAATACTCAAGTATATTTAGACCTAATACTTCCGGCATTTGTTTTCTTTCGCCAGTTTCCGTATCTTCCCGATACATTGTATGTGGTATTAATACCGGAACATCAGTAATTATTTTCCCCAGAACAATTAGACCGGGTAAACGCACAAAATCAACTTTTATAACGCCGCCAAAACTAAATAGCACAGTTTCTTCTTTCGGTAGTTTATCAAAACCGTAACGAATTGCTGTACCACGAGATATTACAGTTAGGAATGCTCCTGTATCTAATACGAATCTAATCTTTTCACCCTCTTTTGGGCTTCCATGGTAAAGTAATTGTAGAGATACATATAATAATCCGTTTTCACGTTGCAATTCATAAAAATCATTATTTCCGAAAAATACATCCATTATGCTAATCCCACCCCAAAAACAGAAGTTATCGTGTTATTCAGAGGAACTAGTGTATATGAAATAATCTGCTCATACTCATCCCCTTTGTATTTATCATATATCCCGTCTTCTATACCATCGTACTGATAGTCACCAAGAATTACAGGTATCCCTTCAACTAATCTACCATGCTCTGTAATATTTGCTTTTACTATAAAAACCCATTTACCGTTGTATGCATTATATATTTCATCTTTTGTCATCATTTTTGGGTTATCAATAATTTTATACATAGGTAACACCAGCCTTTCTCAACATATTTATACCATAAATCACTTCTTATTGCAATGAAATCAAGACTAGTTTTCTTATAAACTCGACGAATGAATATAGCAGAGGTTATAAAGATATTTCTCTTTGTCGCAACTTCTTCTTTCCTCTTTCCGGCTCACCGTTTCCTAAAAGATCATCAACACTCCGGCGGATGTTTTCCAGCGATTTTATTTCGCTTCGGATGTCATAATAGATATCACATAGTTTCCACCGCAGTTTTAAGTGACCCTTTAACTCCTTTTCCCATGCCTTTACCGGCGGAGTTCCTTTGCCGTTCATGACTTTTGTTAAGTATTCATATGCAGACTTATAGTTATTTATTCTGTCCTTGTGTTTTTCATAAAATGCCGTTTTATTTTTGTCCGGCTGTTCGTTGTACTTTTTTGCCAGCGACCTGTTTTTACTGCAAATATCGTATTGGGCCAAGTGCATACTGAGGGTATCGATCCTTTTGTTCTCGCTTCTTACGAGGTCGGCATGTCACGGATGACATCATGCAATGACTGATTCACATTTAGATGCAGTATATAAAAGAAAATCGATGTCAAAGCTTGATGCTTCTTTGGATAGTACAAGTATTATACAAGAAAATGTAATATAGAAATATTTCTTATCGCTCCATTCTTGACTTTTTCGTTCGTATATGTTATTGTATGTACGAACAATAAGGACTGTGGTGATGAAATGAACTCATTCGAAAATGTAAGCTATGTTATGGAGCAACATCGTGGTTATCTTTCTTCAAAAGATGCACGAAGTTTTGGCATTGATAATAAAACGCTGCAGCG
>WRDH01000069.1 GCA_009783555.1 Oscillospiraceae bacterium | reverse complement strand
TCCCGCAGAAGAATATATAGAGTCTCTTGATACTAAGTTGGCGGCAAAGGTTTATCGAACACTTGGAATACTTGAAGAAAATGGACCGGATTTACGAGAGCCGTATTCTAAACATTTAGATGATGGGATATTTGAAGTAAGAGCGAAAGTTTCTACCAATATATCACGTGTGCTATACTTCTTCTACATTGGAATGCGTATTATTCTTACGCATGGCTTTACAAAGAAAGTGCAAAAGACACCACCGTTAGAAATAGAAAGAGCAAAGTCATATCGAAAAGAATTCTTAGAAAGCGAGGCGAAGAAAAATGAGAACTCTTAAAAAATCACTAGCCAAGAGGATGAAAGACCCGGAGTTTAAGGCTGAATATGAAGCATTAGAGCCGGAGTTTGAGATTATCCAAGCAATTATTGATGCCCGGAAAAAGTCCGGCTTAACACAGAAGCAGCTTTCAGAAAAAACCGGTATTGCACAGGGCGACATTAGCAAAATTGAAAAAGGCGATGCTAACCCGTCTCTTAAAACACTAAAACGACTTGCATCGGGAATGAATGCAAGGCTTCGCTTAGAATTTATACCAACATAATTTAAGAAATTTATTTATATCATGCTGCCATTGGTGTAAGATTATACTTATCAAGGAGGGGCGGCATCTTGTCACTATATACATTAATAAAAAGGAAATGCTCTACCGGAGGTTCCATCGTACAAAAGCCAACCTCAAAATATTCCCTGTCTTCTCCTGCGGGATTGCCCCAAATCCCTCGATTTATAACAACTACGTGTGATTTTTCACAAAGGTGTTCAAGGACTTCATCAAAAGAATAATTGTTAGCAGTTCTTGAAATTGAATCCGTGCAATCAATCTTGTGTGCTTGCCAATTATAACAAGCATCCTTACATTCTCTCAGTAACGCTGACTTTTTGTCCAGACTTAAGACATCTGTGTCGTAAAATACAAACTCTCCATATCGCATTAGTACATCCTCCTTACTATTTGTTTAATCATACCAAGCTCGAAGAATTTCGTGATTTGACGTAAACTCATCTGCGCCATGGAATGTTTGTGCAAAATTCATTATTAAATAAACAGATTTCGGGAAATTTGTGATTTTAATGCCCTCAATTAATAATAAGGATGACATTAATTCGTTATACAAACAGATCGCTGAGAGTGAAACAAGAAATCAGCAAATCATAAATGACGTTCGAGAATGTATTATTGGTAGGAGAACGCCGGTTATACTGACTAAGTTCAAAGAACATGCCAAGCTACTGCATGATTCATTGGTTAATGACGCAAAAAATGTTTTTATCATGTATGGCGATAATACTCCAAAAGAAAACGAATTGATTAAGGAGCAATTGCTTAATGCTTCGCCGTTAGAATCATTAATTCTTGTTGCAACAGGTCAAATAATAGGAGAAGTATTTAATCTGCCAAGGCTTGACACATTGATGTTGGCTGCACCGGTATCATTTGCAGGTCGTTTAGAACAATATGTCGGACGGCTAAATCGTGATTATGAGGAGAAATCGAACGTCGTTGTATATGATTATGTTGATTCACATCTGCCTGTGTTGTATGTATTAAGTAAAAGTTTGCCCTATTACTCACCGATTCTACATTCCTGCGGAGCGTTCTCCGGCAATAATGCAGCAATCATGTTGATTACAAACGGCTTTACACTACGTTCACAACGATTATTGGAAATCTCGATAAAGCCGTCCATGAGATAACGTTCCAGATATTTCACTTCTTAAGCGTATAATTAACAGCTTTACCTGTTGCGCTTGAATATGTTTTTAAGATTCATCTTCACGCACGTTTTTACCCATTTGTGTCAAGCGATACTTTTGTTTCGGATGGGTTGGTCTTTCTGGATACAAAGGTTCAATAAGCTCTAAATCAACTGCTGGTAAGATGTACTCTTCTCTGACATACTTTCTGTCACTTAAACCCAGTTTATCTTGTATTTCTGATGTGCCTAACTCTTTATCCAGTACTGTAAGCAGCTTCTTAACTTTGGGGGTAACTTGAGGGGGAGCTTGGGGGGTAACTTGGGGGGTAACTCGAGGGGCTTGGTCGGTCGGTTGGTCGTTAGAGTTTTTTCTATATAGGGTTACCTTGAATCCGGAATCTTGTACAAAATCAGGTTGTTTAAGGTTCATCTGTTTGCAAAGACTTACGATGTCTTCAGTTCCGGTACCCATCTGTTCAATTGTGCCATTCAAATACATCGTTTCAGCCAGTAGTGGATTTGTCGGTATAGATTTATGAGCAATTAATAAATCACTAATTTTCAAGCCAAAGGGAAGTCTGCCCGGATTTAATATCTCTAAGCGGTCGGGAAACAACATTACTTGTACACTGGCATTACTGGTATAGTCGCGATGTGCAACAGCGTTTACGATTGCTTCGGTAACTGCTCTGATTGGCAGCTCATACTGCACTTCAACTTGAGGGCTTTTGCTACGGTCACCGGTGTATAGGTTAATTTTTGATAAAACAAAATCTACAGCAGAAGCTATCATTTCAAAGACTGTACCCTTGTAGATATGGTACGACGGAATTGGTTTTGATACAGTAAGTCCGTGAAAATGTGCGCATTTGACAGTCGATGAGATGAAATAACGTTGAGGCCGATCCGCGAAAAGCAATAAGGCAGCGTTTGAAACTCTATCATCCCTTATCAAATCCAAATGAGTAAGTACTTTAATAATATCAGTACTGCTATCAAAGGGAAAACTTCTCCTTCGGTGAGCCTCATCTGCGAAATCTCTGATTTTTTCTTCATTCAAATCTGCAACGGTGGCTTCCGGATGCAAAGTGGCATCAAAAGGTGTTGTCCGTATATACTCATTCTCCAGTAAATAGTTCACCAAAGATGCATATATTGCTGTTCTTAACTCATCAGGGGTGTTGAATCCTTTTCTTATAATTACGCTTTCTGCTTTCTTGATAAGCAATTCTTCTTTGTACTCTCTTTGGTCTGACTGTTTAATATATACTAAACGCACTTTGTTATGTAATGTAGCGGCATCAAATTCTCTTTCTGTTGGAGACACCCCATCAGAATCCTCGTAGCCGTACAACTTTCCGAAAATTCCAAGGTATATGTCACAGTTTTCAACTTCGCTTAAGAAAATGGTTGATGGGCTGGAGTTCAAAGCAGGCACATTTTCAAAAATGAATGGTTCAAAGTATATACCAAACAGAGCGTCAGAAGTTATGTATTCAAAAAGCATCTGCCGCTCCTCGGCAAACTCAGATAGTATAGCCGCTCCACTCAAAAAATCAACAATATAATTTATGGAGGTTATTGCAATGGTAATTACTGAAAAAGAACTAGAACAGCGATGCAAGAGTATGAAAAAAACATAGGGATTTATAAGGTAGCACTCATTGCGGATGGAATGCATCCGGTCGAAGCAGAGATGATGGCGGATGAAATGGCATGGAGTGAGATGAGAAAATAAGAAAGAGCTGAACAATATCCGATTAACAACTGAAACTAAATTGAGTGGAGCAATGAGCGGAGAAATTGGAGCACACTCTCCGTTCATTCAAATTGACAGGAAGAGCCGTAAACGTCTTTAATAAAATCGCTTAAATGTTAAATAAATCGAGTGTAACTCGAGTACAGGCGATGAACAGCAAACAAAACCCTGTAACTGCAATGGTTACAAGGTTGGTGGAGCGGGTGATGGGAATCGAACCCACGTGGCCAGCTTGGAAGGCTGGAGCGTTACCATTACGCAACACCCGCATATAGGAGCATGCATTTCGCGGAGGCTTTGTCCGAAGTGGATTATAGCATAATCAGCAGTTGCTTGTAAAGCACAAAAAATAAAATTCCTGCCATAGTAACACCCTTGAAAATGGAAGGTGAAAACAAAAGAAAACACAAAACTCGTATCCCTTGCGGGAGCGTATAGATGTGCTGTATAATAATATCCTAGTCGTTGGATTATCTAAATACCGGGAGGCGCATTTTATGTCGTTTTATGAGAAACAGCTTGAGAGCGAAAAAGTATACAACGGGTTGATTGTTGATGTTCGTATGGATATTGCGGAGCTGCAAAACGGGCGAAGGGTGAGAAGGGAAGTGGTTGAGCATCCCGGGGGGGTTTGTATTGTTGCGGTGACAAATGATAACAAGGTACTATTGGTTAAACAATACAGATACACGATGGGGGAAGAGCTGCTCGAAATCCCCGCGGGTAAACTCGAAAAAGGGGAAGACCCGTTTGAGTGCGCAGTCAGGGAGTTGTCCGAAGAGACAGGATACACAGCGGATACGTGGATAAGCCTTGACATGATATATCCGTCTGCAGGGGTTTACAAGGAGATTCTGTACCAATACCTGGCCCTCGACTTGCAGCCCGGCAAAATGCATCTTGACGAAAACGAGCTGCTAAGTGTCGAGGAGATAGATATTGATGAAGTGATTGCGAAAATAATGGCGAATGAACTACGAGATGCAAAAACTATAATAGGCGTTCTAAAGGCTAAGAACTATTTGATGAGTTGCGGTAAAATTGCCTCTGAAGCATATTAAGACAAATAAATAACACCTCGTCATTGCGGGTGTTTTTAGGCACTTACGAAACCTAAAGGCTCGGAGGCCGCAATGACGGAACTTACTCATGCGGGTTTTGTTATGCGGCTTTTGTCATGTGGCTTTTGTCATACGCATCAACCTTAACTGCTCAATAGCTTTCATAACAGGCGGCAGAGAGAGAACAATCAATGTTATGGCGGCTTCCGGAGCAATGTAGGTTGCATTGTAGATTGCGGAGTAAATCCATACCGGCTGATCCGGCGGAGCAAACTCTCCGAAAAATACAATTCCACCAACAAAACTGCACAGGAAGCGTCCGATTGCCCCCGCTAAAAAGCTGATTTGTAAACCGAATTTTTTATCCCTGAAAATACAAAACGCACCGAGAGCGGCATATGCAAGAGGGTAGTCAAGGATAAACTGAACGGGGTGAATCACTGTAGCTCCAAGCATTAGCCGCAGCAATCCATATACAATACCTGCCGATATGCCTGCCTTCACTCCGTACCAGTAGCCGACAAGAACGATCGGAAGCATACTGAACGCAGTTATCGAACCGCCTTGCGGCATTTGGAACAACCGTATTTGAGATAAAACAACTGCTAATGCGACACAAAGAGCGGAAAATGTCAGAAGAGATATATTGCTCTGCTGTATTCGCTCTATTTTTTGTTTATTTGAGGAGTTAATAATAAGCAGGCCCCCACCTATGAAAAGTAAAAAAATAGATACGACAAGAATTGTCAACGTTATAATCGCGTTTACCGACAAAGGCTCGGCATACTCTCTCACCGGTCGCACAAGCTGCCCGGCAATGTCAGGGTGTGTTTCTTGAACTGAGTCTGAAATGTCTTGATATACTTGGCTTCCAACCGGAAATACACGCTGTATTGCGTCTCCGTCTTCAGGCGATCTTCCCTGAAGAATGACCCTGAAGGCACGAAATACCTGATTGTCAGCTTGAAACGCCTGCTCGGACGCATTGATTGATAACAATGCGTATATCGAGCCAAGGATTCCGACACATAACATAATTGCCGCTACGATTTGAATAGTCTTCTTCTTTTGATTGTTTTCCATGATAATAATCCCTTTCATTTCTCATGCGGTGTAACTGTCCAATAAGATGGCATTAATATACACCTCATTTTGTATTCTGTGAGGTGCAACTTGCCAACATACAGGCAAAAAGGCCCCTCATCTATTAATGGGGACCTCCGGCTTACTCCCGACGGCGGCATTATCCGCATCCGGTAATAAGGGTTAGGCATCGCATTTGACACCTTCTCAGCCGCCTGTCGGCAGCACCCCATTTTTCACTTGTTGTAGTTTGGACTTGACTTGGGGTTTACTTTTTTATTTCCTACCGCCAGAGAGTACGTCCTGTACTCTACTGTCGGACGCTCCACCGTCCGTGGCTACGCTTGACGAAAATTAAAAAGCAAACCCCAAGCCAAGCCCTATAAAATCATTCTATTTTACCATGCTCGCGACTTCTGCTGCGAAATCGTCCTGCTTCTTCTCTATTCCTTCGCCTTTTTCGAAGCGGGTGAAGGAGTTGATTTTTATTTTTCCGCCGAGTTTTTTTGCCATTTCTTCAATATGCTTACCGACTGTAATTTTATCGCCTTTTACAAATGCTTGATTTAGTAAGCAGATGTCTTCGAAGAACTTGTTCATGCGGCCTTTGACCATATTTTCGGCGATTTGGCGTGCTTTTTCGTCGGGGAGATTCTTTGCTTTGTTTTCTTCGATTGCTTTGTTGAGTTGGATTTCTTTTTCCTTCTCAATTTCGGAGGCATCAACAGAGTTTGAATCGAGATATAACGGACGCATAGCAGCGATTTGCATTGCAAGATCTTTTCCGAGTTCTGTAACTGCATCCATGTCGGAGATATCACTTATGTCGAGATTTATGATAACGCCGATTTTTCCACCTGCGTGGATGTAGGGGATGTTAATGCCTTCAGAGTAGCGCATAAAACGACGCACGGAGATATTTTCGCCGATGACAAGAATCATTTCCTGCTGTTCTTCGGCAACAGTTTTGTCTGAGTTCGGGTATTTGCTCGCCATCAGCGCGTCGATATCGACAGGGTTATTTTTGACGACTGCTTCGGCGACGCCCTCTACAAATACGGCGAATTTTTCGTTTTTTGCGACGAAGTCGGTTTCTGCGTTTACTTCAACAACAACTCCTATACCATCTATAACAGCAGCGTATGCAACGCCTTCGGCAGCTATTCTGCCGGCTTTTTTCTGTGCTGTTGCCAGACCTTGCTCACGAAGGTAAGCAATAGCCTTTTCCATATTTCCATCGGTTTCTGTAAGAGCTTTCTTACAGTCCATCATTCCGACTCCTGTTATTTCACGGAGTTCTTTTACATTTTGTGCTGTGAATGCCATCTATTTCAAATCCTTTCTGAGAGATTGATTGTTATTCAGTGATTATTCGAAAATTATTCAGCGGTTTCGGCCTTTTTTCTTGTTCTGGTTGTTTTCTTAACAACAGGTTCTTCCGCCGGATCTTCAACAGGTTTGTCTGCAGGGGTTTCTTCCGTTTTATCCTCTGCTTTTTTTGTTGACTTTCTTGTTGCTTTCTTCACAGGCTCTTCCGCCGGTTTTTCTGCGATTGCCTCTGCAGGTGTTTCGTCAGGTTTTTTGGCAGGTTCTTCCACCGGTGCTTCGACTGTGTCGGCTTTTGCTTCAACAGTTTTTCTTGCTCGTGGTGCTCTTTTTACAGGAGCTTTTTCTGCTGCTTCAACGGGAGCTTCAACAGCCTTCGCTGCTTCCGGTTCTTTTTCAACGGGAGCTTCAACAACTTTTTCCGGTTTTTTTTCAACCGGAGCTTCAACAACTTTTTCCGGTTTCTTTGCAACGGGTGCTTCAACAGTTGTCTTTGGCTTATCGGCTGCAGGAGCCTCAGAAGCCTCAGGAGCTGCAGGAACTGCAGGAGTTACAGGAGCAGCTTTCGGAGCAACCTGAGCTATCGGAGTAGTAGGCGGTGCAGCTGATTCCGGAGCAGGTGCTTTAGCGGGTGCGGCAACAGGTGGTATATCTACAGGAATGGTTGGTTCAGCATCTTTTGGTTCAGAGATTTCCATAGTATCCATGCCTTGACGTCCTTCGATGACCGCGCTTGCCATGGCTTGCGCGATAAGACGAATAGCGCGTATTGCATCGTCATTGCCGGGGATAACATAGTCTATTTCATCAGGGTCACAGTTTGTATCTACAATCGCAACAATCGGAATACCCAGCTTGTGCGCTTCGGCAATCGCGTTGCGTTCTTTACGCGGGTCAACAATGAAAAGGGCTGCGGGCAGCTTCTTCATTTCTTTAACGCCGCCGAGATACTTTTCAAGCCTGTTTATTTCGCCTGTAAGTCTTATAACTTCTTTTTTCGGCAAAATGTCGAATGTGCCGTCTTCCTGCATTTTGCGAAGCTGTGCCAAGCGGTCGATGCGCATCCGCATTGTCTTGAAGTTGGTTAACATTCCTCCGAGCCAACGTGCATTAACAAAGAACATTCCGACACGTTCGGCTTCTTCTTTTACGGCATCCTGTGCTTGTTTTTTTGTGCCGACAAACAGGACTGTACCGCCTTCTTCGCTGGTTTTGCGAACAAAGTTGTATGCATCTTCCAGTTTTTTTACTGTCTTTTGCAGGTCTATGATGTAGATTCCATTGCGCTCCATATAGATGTAGGGAGCCATTTTCGGGTTCCATCGACGTGTTTGATGACCGAAGTGTACTCCGGCCTCCAAGAGTTGCTTCATT
>WRDH01000068.1 GCA_009783555.1 Oscillospiraceae bacterium | reverse complement strand
ATTGTTGAGTATCAAGATTATACATCAGACGTAGCGGAAATACATTCTATGGCGATGGAGTTTTTCACTGCGGATTGGATGAAGCTATTTTTCAAAGATGAAACAGATAAATTCCTATATATGCAGCTATTATCGTCACTGGTATTTCTACCATACGGTTGTATGGTAGATGAGTTCCAGCACATCATTTACGATAACCCTGAAATGACTCCTGCTGAGCGTAAAGCCGCCTGGAAAAAGCTTGAGGAAGAATACAAACCGCACTTAGATTATGATGGCGACCCCTTCTTTGGAAACGGCGGTCATTGGCAACGACAAGCGCATATCTACGAACTTCCGTTTTACTACATTGACTACTGTTTAGCGCAAACATGCGCAATACAGTACCGCCTTTGGATGGAAACAAACAAAGAAGCGGCATGGAAAAGTTATATAGATTTGCTCGAAAAAGCAGGAAAACGCACATTCACGGAGATAGTCGCCGAAGCAGGCTTAAAATCACCGTTTGAGAGCGGTTGTATGGAGACTATTGTGAGCGGTGCGGATGCGTTGCTTGCGAAATTGAAGTAGCTTATTTTTTGAACAGACTATTCATCATTGAATCGATTCGTTTTTCACGTGCATCAGATTCATCCTTGTCAACACTGATTATAAGCACATCACCTTCCATAGCGTTGCTTGGTAAATCTATGCGAGGAATGTTAATAAAACCATCTGATATTTCAACAATAGCAAAATCACCTTCAAATCGATCAATTATGAGCATTTTTCTCTCCTCTAGCTTGGTGGACGGCAAGTACCACATGCGGTTAAACCTTGTGCTTTTGCAGCGCTTAATGTCGTTTCAATTTTACTTCGTGAAAGATGTCTGCATCCATCATTATGATAACGCTGACCTGTTCTTGTTTTATATACAACTATATCATCAGAACCTGAGGTGTTTTCTGTTATACCATCGCTGGTGTCACCTCCACTTCCGACATCTTCAGGAGGTGCTTGTGGTTGAAATGGTGTTGGAGATTTATCTATAATAATACTTTCACCATCTGATGTAAATACAATTGTACCAACCATATCTGTTCTGTATACTTCAACATCTGCATCATCAAGACGGGCTAATACGTCGTCCGATGGATGACCATAAGAGTTTCTGCCAACACTTATTACAGCATGAGAGGGCGCGGCTTTGCGCAGGAAGGCAGCAGATGTGGACGTTCTGCTGCCATGATGTCCGACTTTTAGTACATCCACTGAAACGTCTGCTGTGATATGGTTTTCAGATGTGTCTTCAACATCGCCCATAAATAAGAACGAGGTGTCGCCAAACACTAGTCGTATTACAGCACTATGATCATTAAGATTAGAATAATCAAACCTTGCAGGAGCAATAATATCTATCTCTAATCCGGGCAATGACAAGATATTAACACCATCTTTTGCCTCATCAATTTGCAATCCTTTATCTTGTATGCTTATAAGCAGCTGCTCAAAAGTCCGAGTAGTATGAGTGATGCGGGGCATGAAAATACTACCTATATCAAACTCATTTATAATGGCAGGCAGACCACCAATATGATCAGCGTGTGGATGTGTGGCTACCAGGTAATCTATGGTAGTAACATCATGTGAACGTAAGTATCTGATTATACTGTTTGCATTAGTTGTCGTTCCTCCATCAATGAGTACATTTTCACCGTTAGGAAGCAATATAAGCGTAGAATCTGCTTGTCCAACGTCAAGGAAGTGAACAGTTAAATCTCTTGAGAAAGAAATCGGTTCCATATTATCTGACGGAAATTCTATGTCCAGTAAAAATTGAATAAACTCATCAGTGTGTTCTTCTTGCTCACCAAGGATTCCTTCAAATAACAATGTACCATCATCAGCATATATTCGACCTTCAACAAGCGAACCGTTTTTATATGTGCCAACTCTGCGTGCGCCGGTCTCCCAAACAGCTTCACCTTGTCCATTAAACTGACCGTTATCAAATTCACCGGTATAGGTCCATGTAACATCATCATTGTTTGTCGTTATGAATATACCTTGACCGACAGGTATTCCGTTCAACAATAATCCGGTAAACAGCCCGGCTCTATTCCCGAATATAAATGATATAGTAATTTCTCTATTTTCTACATCTTCTAAGGTATCTTCCACATCTTCTGAACTATTATTTTCAATCGGCTCAACATATTCAATCACCTCAGGGGATTCAACCGCGATAGCAGGTTGCTCAGGAGTAGGTGCAGGTTCCGGAACTTCAATTCCACAGCCATATAATGAAACGGCTAATACGGTAATAAGCAGCAAGCAAAGTATTTTTCTCATAGACTCTCCTTCAACTAATAAAACAAGCTATAAAAGGACGAGATATTTCATCAGTTACTCTTTTTCACTAAATCAGATTTGTTTGTTTTTTCTATCTTAAACTTGCAACCCCTCCTTACGAGTAAACAGGATTTAAGCAGAAAAGCGTATGTTTAATATATAATAGGGAGCACAATTATGCAATAAAATAATTTTGAATAAATGTATTCCCTATGATATAGTAAAAAAACCACTGTGTTTTTGCTACAGTCGACCAAATGACCTTTCAACTTAGATATGATTATTTCTGTAGAATATCGTGTAAATTCAATAAACGCAAAACGCAACCACCTTTCGCCGTGGGGTAACATAGAAATTATTAGATTGGGAGACACACTATGATGGGTAATAAAAATCGTCAGAAAAATGAGAAAAGTAACAATAACAAGTCGAGCAAAAGTATTCTTAGTAGAGTCACTGAGTTCGCATCGGATCCATTAGAAGGAGCGATTAAGGTATTAGACAGCGCAATTAAGACAACAGAAAAATTAAGCGAAAAGGTAGAAGAAAATTCGAAAAAAGTCTTCGATGTAGAACCAGGCACCGGGGTTTTTGTCATCAGTCAACATATTTTAACATATATTGACAAATATGATGTATATGATAGATATGATAATATCAAATACACAGTTAAAGCTGAACTTACTTCTATCAGGCAGTGCTATAGTGTATTTGATGCTGAAGGAATAACTAGAGGAACAGTTACGAAGAAACTAATCTCACTAAACACAGACGATTACATTATAGAGGTAGACGGCAAAAAATTAGGAAAAGTAAACTCAACGTTTATGAGTATTAGGAAGTATAAAGTAAGCTTTAATGGGTGGCGAATAAAAGGTAATGTTACCGGTTGGAAGTATAAGATTTTATGTGGAAAAACAGAAGTTGCGGATATTTCATATAAGATTCTGCATAATACACAAGTAGTTACCTTCCCTAACAAGGAAAATGAATTAATAATATTAATGCTGGTAGTTGCTTTAAATGCAGCGAGTGCCCCAAGTAGGATTGAGCGCATAAAGAATACTGCTGACATAAAAACATCAGGTAGTCTCTTGAGGTGGAAGTAAAGCATGTATACATTCCGTGTGATTAATATTTACTTTAGATGCTTAACTTAATGACAGGGGTGACAGGGGGACGGTTCATCTGTCTTGTATGAGTTTGGGGCTGTTGCTACAGCCTCACTTTAACTTGAATTCACTTCTGCGCTCGCATGAGTTTTATGACTTGGCGGGCGCTCATCCCGGGCGGAGCTACCAGGGCTTCGCCATCGCGTACATCGGTGTTGCGGCGCAGATATGTGTACATTCCGATAGTGCTGTTCTTTCCGATGCGTGTACCCGGTGTCAAGTAAGCGTTAGCGCCAACAGTTGACCCGTCGCCGATAATGATATTACCAAGGTTCAAATGACCATTCTCAAACAGATGGCAGTTTAGAAACGCCTCGCCACCAATCAATACATTATTGCCAATTTCCAACAGATACGCATCAAAAATATCCTTGCTGTTGATAAATGTTTCTTTTCCAACCTTTGCTCCTGCGATCCGCAGATAGACCTTTATCCAATTATTACCGCGCAAAAACGGCAATACAAGATTCACCATCCAAAGATGGAGTCCCGAATAAACCAGCCAGCGAAAGAATACCGGAGAACCAGGAGGATAAGATCCGGGTTTAAATCCTAATGTCAGCATACGCTCTGCAAACCCGACAACTACGGCTGATGTCACTAAGAACACATATAAAGCCAAGAAACAGATAACAGTAAAAACGCCAAGCATCAAATAACTGCCGTCCAAGAATCTTATACCCCAGTATATCAAAAATGAGGATGGGAGCGCCGCTACCGCAAACACAAAACAATAAAACGCATACACGAAAATCGATGTCACCTCAAACGATATCGGATTTCGCAAAAGCCGGTCAATAAAAGTTTTCAATTATTATGCTCCTCTCGTTCTTCGAGCAAGACAGGGGGACGGTTCATCTGTCCTGCTTGAGTTTGCTATCTATCACTTTGATAGATAGCAACTTTATTTGCGATAAAACGTGTTTTCCATGGGCAACTTTTGACGGAACTTGCCGTCAAGCCTATAATAAGCTCCGCTGATTGCAGGGGCTGTCGGGATTGTTGCCAGCTCTCCTACTCCTTTTGCTCCGTATGCTGCGGGGGAGACAGGGGGACAAGACAGTGTACCTGTCCCCCTGTCATCCTCGCGTTTTACAAAGATTACTTCCATTTCGGGTGCTTCGGTGGCGCGTGTCAAGCCGAGTGTTCCGTACTTTGCTTTCGGGTAGCCGTTTTCTACAGGAAAATCCTCGGTAAGAGCATACCCCATACCCATGACTATACCGCCTTCGACTTGCCCTTCCGCCGCCTTTGGGTTTACTAAAGTGCCGACATCGTATGCCGCTGTCACCTTCTCAATCTTTCCATTTTCATCAAGCTCCACAACCTGTGCGGCATACCCGTACGCCACATGGCTTATGGGGTTGGGTTTGTCGCTGCCCATAGGGTCGTTTTCGGGTTTGTACTCACCGTAGTATTCTTTTCCGTTGAGGGTGTTAAGACAGGGGGACGGTTCATCTGTCTTGTTGGTATTGCAATGTTGTTTCCCTCTATCTGCCGAAAACAAGACAGATGAACCGTCCCCCTGTCTTGACACCCTCTCGAAATCAGCCTTCAATTGTTTCGCCGCAATAACCGCGGCTTCGCCCGAAAATACTGTCTGGCGGGATGCTGTTGTTGTTCCGGAATTGGGTGTGCGCGAGGTGTCGGGAGGTTCTACAACCACCAGAGATGGCGGTATACCTAGTGTTTGGCAGACCATTTGAGTCAAGATTGTTGCCATGCCTTGCCCTATGCATGCGGCACTTGAGCGGATATGGACCTTTCCATTTTCAACGGAGAGGATGCATCTTCCTACGTCAGGAACTCCAACACCGAGACCTGAGTTTTTGAAGAAACTTGCTACACCCGTGTATGGTGATCTATCATATGCGTCTTTTACTGCAAGCAAGCATTCTGCCATTGCGGTAGAATCATCGGCGATTTGCCCGTTAGGCAGAACCTGACCGGGACGGATTGCGTTACGATATCGTATTTCCCATGGAGAGATTCCAACTATCTCTGCAAGCAAGTTTAGGTTACTTTCCATTGCAAAGGCGGACTGAGTGACTCCGAATCCTCTAAACGCGCCAGCGGGCGGATTGTTGGTATATGCAGCCCTGCCCGTGACTTCAACATTTTGGAAATTATATGGACCGGCAGCATGAGTACATGCGCGTTGTAAGACAGGTCCGCCCAGACTTGCATATGCTCCCGTATCGGAGACAACATCTGCTTTGACTGCTGTGATAATACCGTTTTCATCACATGCGGTTGTGATGTCTATTTCCATTGCGTGGCGCTTCGGGTGGATATTAATGCTTTCTTGCCGTGAGAATTTTATCTTTACAGGTTTTTTTGTTATCCACGCAGCAAGTGCTGCATGGTGTTGTACACTCATGTCTTCTTTACCGCCGAAGCCGCCGCCTACAAGCATTGATTTTACATGGATTTTCTCAGGCGGCATTCCCAGCAACCCGCTTAATTCACGCTGTTCATCATATATGCTCTGTGCACCACTATAGAGCAGTATGCCATCATCACCATCGAGCATACCTGCAGTTACAGGTGTGCCAATAGGCATAGCGATAGCGCATTCAGGTTCCATGAATGCATGCTCCGTAAATGGCAATGAATAATGTTTTGTGACAACATGTTTTGCAACAGCAATTGCGGCATCGGCATCGCCTCGTTTTATGATTTGCCGACTCAACAAATTTCCGTTTATGTGTATTTTAGGTGCTCCTTCGGCGAAGGCTTGTGTTGGTGAAACGATTGGTTCGAGTTCTTCATAATCAACTTTGATTAGCGAAAGAACCTCATCGAGGGTTTCCTTTGAGTTTGTAACGGCTATCGCCACCGTATCACCGATATAGCGGGTAATATCTCCGATTGCAATAATTGCGTCCCAATCCTTTACGATGTGTCCGCACTTTTTGTTGCCGGGTACGTCTGCTTCCGTGATGATACGAACGCAATCGGGATGTGCTTCGGCTTCATCTGTATTTATAGCAAGAACCCTTGCTCGCGGATATTTTGAGCGAAGTCCTTTGGCATAGAGCATTCCGGGCACTACCATGTCATCGGCATATAACCCTGTTCCGAGGACTTTCTCTGCTGCATCAACACGGAAAAAATCCTCACCCAACTCTGCGCGAAACTCCTTTGCAGGTATAGGGCTTTGCTCCCGGAACATTCTTGCGGCTAACAGGATAGCATCTTCGATTTTTGCATATCCCGTGCATCTGCATATATTCGACCGTATTGCTTTTTTTACAGCCGCACGAGAGGGGTCTGCATCACCGTCGAGTAGAGCTTTTGCGCTGATTACCATGCCGGGTATGCAAAAGCCGCATTGTACCGCACTCGCTGCTGTAAAAGCATATGCATAGACTTCTTTTTCGTGCGGTGAAAGACCATCAACTGTGACTACACTTTTTCCTTCAAGCTTTGATATAACAGGTATACACGCTTTCGTAGGCTTGCCGTCAACGAGCACCGTACACGTACCGCAAGCTCCCTCGCTACATCCGTCTTTAACAGATGTGATGCGTAAATCATCACGAAGAAAAGCTAACAGCTTTTTGCTGTCGTGTTCGCAATGTACGGTTTGTTCATTTACAGTAAGCGTAGTCATACATTAGCCTTTCAGGACAGATGAACCGTCCCCCTGTCTTAGGACAGATGAACCGCCCCTTGTCTTGTTGTGGATTGCCACACCGTCTGCGGACGGCTCGCAATGACGGATGGGTTAGTTAACTTGTAGTCGTTATACTCGTGGTCATTTTCCAATTACATGATAACTCTGCGTTTTTTATCATTTATCATTTATCATTTATCATTTGCCTTACGTGTCCTCTTTTTGCAATCATCTCCAGTATTGCTGACGGGTTTTTGCATTTTGCGAGGAACATCATTGCGGCAATTATGTATGGTTTAAATCCTGCCTCTTTATATAGCGGGTCGCGATAGCGGTCGAAAACCGATGCGGCGACTTCGCCTTCTTCGCAACTGATTCCTGTTATATCTGCCGGCAGACAATGCATATAGAGTGCGTTGCCGCCTCTTGTCAGCTTCATCAGTTCTTCTGTGCATTCCCAATCCTTGTGGCTGGCGTTATGTGCGAGTAATTCTTTTTCCAGTGCTTTTATTCCTGCATCATCTCCGTTGCCATACAGGATTGTGCGTTTTTCCATTGCCGCATAAGGTGCCCAGCTTTTCGGGTAAACAATGTCCGCATCCTTAAATGCTTCAGCCATGTCATTTGTTTTAATGAACTTGCCGCCATGCTTCACGGCATTATCTTGTGCGACTTTAATTGTATCGCTCATTACCTCATAACCTTCGGGATGAGCCAGAGTTACATCCATACCGAAACGTGTCATCAACCCGATAACTCCTTGCGGTACAGAAAGCGGCTTGCCGTATGAAGGTGAATATGCCCAGGACATAGCGATTTTTTTACCTTTAAGGTTTTCCACACCGCCGAAATGATGAATAATATGCAGCATGTCAGCCATTGATTGTGTGGGATGATCGATATCGCATTGCAAGTTTACAATAGTAGGGCGTTGTTCAAGTACACCGTCATCGAAACCTTGCTGCACTGCATGTGCAACCTCTCGCATGTATGTGTTGCCTTTGCCGATGTACATGTCATCACGAATGCCGATTACATCAGCCATAAATGATACCATGTTAGCGGTTTCTCGCACTGTTTCGCCGTGTGCTATTTGGCTTTTGCCTTCATCAAGGTCTTGTACGGCGAGTCCGAGAAGGTTTGATGCCGAAGCGAAGGAGAAGCGGGTGCGTGTGGAGTTGTCACGAAACAGACTGACTGCAAGACCGCTATCAAATACTTTTGCAGAGACGTTGTTCTCACGAAGCTTGCGCAGTGCGTCGGCAACAGTAAAAACTGCTTCAATTTCATCATCGGTTTTTTCCCAGGTAAGAAGAAAGTCGTTCTGATACATTTTATCGATCTTAAGATTTGCGAGCTTGTCGATGTAGGTTTTAATGTCCATTTTTTATTTCCTTTCCATTATTAAATTAAATGAAAGCTTACTAGGATGAAAGTTTACTCACATATACAGTTGGCAACGCAGCAAATACTGCAGCACTTGTTACGAGATCTTGTTTCCAGGTTTTTTCGTTTGGAGCATGTGCTTGAGCTTCCGCTCCGGGACCGAAGCCGATGCAAGGGATGTTATTTCTTCCCATAATACTTACCCCATTTGTGGAGAATGTCCATTTATCTGTAAGCGGGCGAGCCTTACGAACCCCGTCGGTTTCAGCATTGCCGTGACGTTCATTCCCGTAAAGACCTTTGTAAGCTTCTTCCATTGCTTTGGTGACAGGATGATCTTCGGGTATGACCCATGTGGGGAAGTAGCACTCGATTGGGTAGACACAGCCTGTGTATGAAGGGCGGTCGTATTCGTACATGGTCACTTTTACATCGTCACCGTATTTTTTTACTGCGGGGAGATTTCGTATTTCCTCAAGACAGCTTTCCCATGTTTCTCCCGCTGTCATGCGCCTGTCAAGGGATACGGAGCATGAATCGGCTACAGCGCAACGGCTTGGAGAAGTGAAGAAGATTTCGCTTGTGGTTATTGTTCCACGCCCTAAAAAGCGTGCTTCCTTCCATTCGGGATTATACTTTTCGTCAAGCATTTTTACTAAGCCTTTGATTTGATTATCGCTGTCAACACAAGAGAACCGTCCCCCTGTGTTATCGTCATCAGCGTTGTTTTCGTTAAGGTCACGGACATTGAGGAGTATTTCTGCCATTTTGTGGATGGCGTTGTCACCTCTTTCGGGTGCGGAGCCGTGGCATGATATACCCTTTACATCCACTCTGATTTCCATGCGACCGCGCTGTCCGCGATAAATCCCGCCGTCGGTCGGTTCGTTGAGTACGACAAACTCGGGTCTTATTCCGCTTTCGTTGATAATATATTGCCAGCATAATCCGTCACAATCCTCTTCCTGCACTGTTGCAGTGACAAGAACAGTGTATTTATCATCATTAAGCAGTCCGAGGTCTTTCATTATTTTTGCACCATAGACAGCACTGACGATACCGCCTTGTTGATCGGAAACGCCGCGTCCGCCGATTTCCTCGTCATTCTCATAACCTTCAAGCGGGTCAAAGCTCCAGTTATTGAGATTACCCACACCGACATTGTCTATATGCCCGTCAAACGCAATAAGAGTTTTTCCTGATCCCATATATCCGAGCAGGTTGCCCATTCCATCAATTTCGACTTTATCGAACCCAAGCTTACGCATTTCCGTCGCAGCCCGCTCTACCTTTTCTTTCTCCCCACAGCTCTCACCGGGGAGTCTGACAAGCTCCCGCAAAAACCTTGTCATATCATCTTTATAATACTCCGCACGCGCTTTGATTGCCTCAAAATCCATAGTTATAACCACCCTTCCGTTAATCTGCAATTTCTCTGAATAGCAGTATACACGTTAAATAATGAAAATGGAAGTATCTTAGTGTAAAATGTTCATGGGTATTTAAGGCAAAAAAGACGATTTCGTCTATTGCCAAAAATAATAGAAAATAAAGGAGACCAACCGGAGCGAAGCGCAGGGCGGTAGCAGCGGTTGCCGCT
>WRDH01000067.1 GCA_009783555.1 Oscillospiraceae bacterium | reverse complement strand
ATGAGCATGGCGAAAGTCGTGCACTCTTATTCTCTTCTGCCCGGATATATTCGCATAAAACCTATTCTTGTCACCCAAAGAAGCTCCTCTGATACATTGCTCACCACCACACACCCGATATTCTTCCGTAAACTTTCCAATGACTTTTTGCCGTTCCCGGTGTTCTTCCAATACTTTCATCAGAGGAAGCGGGATTTGAAGCGTTCGTATTGATGATTTGCTTTTAGGTGGTGTCTCGATGTCCGCAAAGCCTTTTACCTTTTGTTGTATACTCCGCCTTACATTTATGAGATTATCATCCAAATCACTCCACTTTAAAGCCAGAATTTCCCCTTTTCTCATTCCGGTGTAGAACGCAATGTTGAAAAATACATAACAGTCCCATTCGGATAAACAGCGACATTCTGCTGCGCGCTTCTCTGCATACTGTTTCACAGCATCGATGTATTTCAAAAATTCATCTGCGGTATAGTATGCGATTTCCGCTTTGCTGTAATCCGCATCTTTGAAGCAGCCAATTGCAGTCAACGGGTTTTTCGGAATATACTCCATTCTCACTGCATAATTCAAAAGAATCCTAAGAGTCGAGTACGCATGATTCCTTGTTGTCAAGCCAATCTCCAGACTTTCAATATACGACTTCCATTTTTGCAACATCGGGACTGTCAGCTTGCAAAGCTTAACATGCTCAAGATTAGGTTTGATGTATAGCTCATACTCTTTTTCGTATTTATGAGCCGTAGTTGTCCGGACATCGTGCTGCTTTGTTGCGATGTACTCAGTGAAAAGTTGGTCAATTGTGGTTTTGCCATGCGACCCATCGAGTTTTTCTTTCACCTCGTCCAGTAGTTTCTTTTCAAGATCCTTTGCTTCCTCTAACCCGAATGTTATGCGGGTTAATTGCTTCTTAACGCCATCACTATTTAGATAATTAACGCGTACATTGTATTTTTGTAAACCGTCTTTTTTAACACCTTCTATTTTGTATATAGGCATTGTCAAACCTCCTTTGTCTGACGGCTCAACCCTACATTAATATATTATCATTTTTCATATACTAATGCAAGGCTAAACCGTGATTATTACAGGGTTTATACAAGATTTAGTTCATTTATTTTCTTCCATCGTGATTCTAAATCAAAAACATTGATACCCCATGTATCGAAAGCTAAAATGGTGTTGATTTTATGCATTCCATAAGATGGAATATCGGCTTCATTCATTTTATCTTTTACAGCTCTCTTAAGTCGTGATACTGTAGCAGATGATAACTTCCCAAACAGAGATTTTATTTCTTTGTTACCTATTTCTGAATAGTTGTAGTATATTTTCAATGCATTATCAATGCTTGTTATTTGTGGGATATTCATTTTTTCCTCATCCTTTCCTGATAAACTATGCGTAAAACGCAAAAAACTGCCCGACTGCAGTTAAATACTACAATCGGGCAGTTAATATAAATAAGCACGCCGCGACCTACATTGAGGGCAGCGAGAACTTTTTGAAAACAGTTTCTATTGATACATTTACTATAATTTGCGGATGGCTTCGTTCTATTTTTCTCATTACCCGAACGATGGGGTTAACACCGGACCGGATTGGAGTTGACGGAATGCTCCAAATACCGCACTGAAGTTCCCACAAGTCTATCCCAACCTGCACGACACTTCTCCGAATCGCGCCTCCGCGCTCCTCAGCCCCGGTTCTCTCGGGGGAGTACCATTATCACCAACACGTCGTTTATTTGCTCGGTCTATCCGTATTATACGGAGACGAAGGAGCGCTCGAGCTTATATAAGCCGTCCTCGCGCGCGGCATGCAGTTATTGTACCCGATGTTCCGATATGACCACTTCGTTGATGCGTAAGCGTCAAACTACTCATCACCGGGCATAAACCAGCATCATTTATCAGAACATGCCATCATTCATAGCTGATTCAAACTCAGCAAACTGCTTTTTGATAAGTTTCTTGTGCTGTGCATCTGATAGGTCTTCTCCTTGATCGAAACCTTGTTCCACAAGGTAAAAGTAAAAACAGTCAGCAAGCTCGCTATTTTCTTTCTCCATCTTAGGATAGTTCTGTATCAGATAATGATTGAAATCCAAATCCCAATCCAACCGGCTGCGCTCCCCGTCAAGATACCCTTGGACAAACTCCATCATGAACTTCATCCCGCTTTTTCTTGGCATTTTTGTTTTCCTCCTTCTTTGGGCATCCTGCAATAATCCGGTACGGCATCGCCCCAAGGCAGTAAAGAATCAATTGCGCTGAACGTCGAATTTGGTAATGACTCGAATAAAAACTCCAAATACTCAAATGGTTTAAGCTCATTCGCTTTTGCTGTTTCAATTATGGAATATACCATTGCGCTGGCTTTCGCACCTTTGACCGTATTGCAAAACAGCCAGTTCTTACGCCCCACCGCAAAAGGACGCACACTATTCTCGATCCGGTTATTCGATAGCTCGCACCGACCGTCAAGATAGACATTCATAAGCCACTTCTTTTGGTTCTGCGCATAGGTGACAGCCTTCCCGAGCGGACTCTCCGGCAAGGCGCGCAGTCCGTCCATCCAATCGAAGAATTCCTCCGCAAGAGGTTTAGATTTTTCCAGCCGCAGTTCCTGCCGCTTATCAGGCTCAAGTTCTTCCCATTTGCCTTCCAAATGGAACAGATATCCGATTTTATTGATAGCCTTTTGTGTTGTTGATCCCGATTTCTGCTCTTCCGGCACTGATTTAAGCGCATCTGTCAGTTTTCGCCTTAAATGAACCCAGCATCCAAACCAACAGTATGAGCATTGTTGGTAGAAATTGCGACAATAGCACACCAGTTTTCAACATTGCATTGCTCATATTCATTGCTCCCCACTGCGATAACAGTACCATTTGATTTTAACCCAATGGTATGTCCACTACTAGCAGAAATAGCGACAATATTATGCCAATCATAAACGTCACACTGTCCCTTGTTATTGCTTCCTACAGCAACTACTGTGCCATCTGTTTTTAAACCAACTGTGTGACATGCTCCTAAAGAAATAGCGACAATATCACGCCAATCCTCAGTGCCGCACTGTCCATTGCCATTATGACCAACTGTAACAACTGTATTACTTTTTTTTATCCCGACTACATGTACTAATCCTACTGCGATAGTGTGAATATCACGCCATTTTTCTACATCGCTTATATCATAAAAATAATAACTACTACCTCCAACAGCAACTACAGTGCCGTTCAATCTTAATCCAACAGTATGACAATCACTAGCGAAAATCGCGACAATGTCACGCCAGCTTTCAACATCGCACTGACCATCATCATTTTCTCCAACAGCAACTACTGTGCTATCTTTTCTTAATCCAACAGTATGGGTACTGCCCGCAGAAATGCACCCTCTAAATTTTGAAATGAGTTCGTATATCCCCTCTTGTTTATGCTTTTCAAATTCTGCTATTCTATTCCGAAATTCCTTTGTATATCCGTCTACTATTATATGGTAATTGGTATCGGCAAAACGCAAAGCCTTTTTGTAATTTGGCATATCACTCAACACTTCCTCGTGTTTTTCTAAAGCGGCTTCCTCTGTTAGCTTCAACTCAGCACACAGCTTACCAATATATGCGGGAGCGTGTTCAGGATTGATATCTAACACCTTACTAAAGTAATCATCGGCTTGATTCCAGTCCGAGTCCTCTAAGAATAACCAGCCGCGCTTCATCAGGGATTCTACTCCAGGAGCGGCTGGAATTGCTCCTGTTGCAGGGCCAGCTGAAGTTTCAATATTTTTGCTTGCATCTAGTACTTTTTTCACACCATGCAAGATGTCCTGTATGAAGCCGACTTTTGACATGTCTTGGCTTTGCAAGCTCGACAGTTCATCAGGTATGTCGTATGCATCCATATCTCGGTAACATGGTATTAAAAGCTTTGCACGGTCTTTTTTCATCAATGCCAGATAGCGGCTCCATTCATTCTTTACCCATGTTGCGTTGAAGTATTCCGGTTTTGTTCCAACAACAAGCATTATTTTTGCACTGTTAAGCGCACTGAATATGTACGGCTCGTAATGTTGACCAAGCTTACCTTCCAATGTTAATCTTGAGAAAAACACACGATAACCGAAATTTTCCAGCTGATAATAAATCTCCTGCGCTATCGTACTATCTACCGTTCGACTGCCGCCGTCTGTGGTTTCCTTGTAGCAAATAAAAACATCGTAAGGAGCTTCGTTGTTAGAGATTGCTAAAATGCCTTTTTGAATTTCACTTATTACTTTAGCTTCTTCCTCATACAATGATTTTGTATATTCATCGGGTGCGTTATCTAATGCCGACATATAATCGACATCACTAAGTATTGAATCACTTTGTACTCGATGGCATGTAGGAATACGTCGCCCCGTTGCTGGGTCTTCTACATATTCTATTCCATACTTTGACAGTATAAGCCCCCAATGCGCTTCGGCATCTGTACTGTCCTCATTTAGTATGTTTTCGTAAGTTTGTAACGCTTTATCAAAATCGTTCTGCCGCCTGAAGTGATTAGCTCGGTTAAACAAGTTTGCTTTTCGTTCATCTGCGACTCTTGGAAGTGTCATTGTAGAACCGCACGATTCACAAGTTCCGTAGGTATTGTCCGTTGCTTGTATATCCCCGCCACACATTTTACATTTTAACATTGTTGCCGCTCCTTATGTATTTATTCGTATGAGTAGTACTAATTTATGTAACTCAATTCTTGCTAAGGCAAGCTTTACACTTTTTGAACATACCCAGTTGTCCACCGCAATTTCTGCATAAACCTTGTGATGCCCAGTATTGTGCCCATTGTTGTCGTAGCTGCTCTTCTTCATGTTTGCGCTGCTTTTCTTCTCGTATTCTTTGTTCTATTTTACGTTGATTTTCTTCTTGCCGAGTTCGTTTTTCTTCTGCTCGGCGTTGCTCATCTTGTGCTTTATTGAAAAGATTTTTTTTATCAGGTGGCCCAATATTTCGCCAACTTGCTATATCACCTTTATTATTATCCTTTGTTGTTACTACAGTTCCATCTGATTTCAATCCATATAGCGAATTATAATCTGCACACAAGGCAACTATGTTAACCCAAGTTATACCTTCATTAATAATCACTGTGCCGTCATATTTCAATACATTAATAACATCGCTATAAGCACATACATCAATAATATCTCTCAGCTGACTAATCCAATCCTTACTAATGGAATACGATGAATTTGATATTATAGTTCCATCATTTTTTAATCCCACTGCGACACTATGTTCACCACTAGCAGCAATTGCAACAATATCGCGCCACTCCTTGCAAGGATTATCACGCCCCGTTACTAGTATTGTACCATCCGATTTGAGTCCAACCAAATGATACGTTGCTGCATCAATGGCAACGACATCTCTCCAACTTGATGTGTCCATGTTACCACTTAATCCACCCGTAGAAACAACTTTTCCATTCTTTTTAAGACCGGCTGTAAAGTACCCTCCTGCTACTATCTCAATAATATCATTATCGCACCAGTCGGATATATTACATTGTCCATGCTTTTCTGAATCTTTTTTACTGCTTATACTATTATCTTTAGGAAGGGCAATAACAGAGCCATTAACCTTTAAGCCGACAAAATGATTCTGACCTACTGATATAGCTATTATATTTCGAAGTTTTGTTATTTCGGGATTCACAAAGGTGTTTGTTGTGATTACTTCACCACTTGTTTTTACACCATATATGTTAGAAGCATCACAACATATCAACCTTTTGTACTTTGCATTTCTTTTACGTGCATCGTTTAGTTTACCTACTTTGTTCTTGGCTAGTTGGATATATCCTTCCAATACTAAACGGTATTGTTCGTCTGCGAATCGCCAGGCTTTTTGGAAATAGGATTCTCCCTTTTTTGTATAATTAAATGATACAATCTCGTTTTCTATATCTGCTTCACATTTTATCTTTAATTCGGAAAAAAGCTTTCCAATATATGCGGGAGCATGTTCGGGATTGACATCTAAAACCTTGTCAAAATATTCGTCCGCCTGTTTCCAATTGGAATCCTCTAATGCTAAATGTCCGCGTTTCATCAATGATTCAACACTTGCGATATTACTTACTTCGACTGTGCCGGTTACCTCCTGTGCCATTGCTTTTACCCTGTCTTTTGTGTGCTTCATTCCACAGGAATCGCATACAGCAAAATCACCGCTTTCATCCATTGAAAGCGTACCGCCGCAAATGTCACATGCTATAGCAGCCATCTTCTCTCCTCCAAGTACTAATTACTTTAATATCTTACACTTTCGATTACGCTCGGTTAGTAGTTGCTGTAGTTCATTGCATTGTGTTTTTGTAGCCTCAATGTCTGTAATACTATCTGTGAGAGCATTGACTTTTGCTTCGATTTTGTTTTCAACTGCAGCAAGTTGGGGGTTACTCATCGGATCGCTGTATCGTATTGTCTCGGCAAGGTCTTGTAATGCTTTTTTCGCAGATTCATCTGTTGTTCTATCAGCCATGGTCTCTACATCAACTTGCAAGGCTTTGATGTAAAATACTTTTTCTTTAACTTTCTCATCAATGCGTACAATTTCATCTTTGCCTATTTCAACTGTGATAAGCCCAATAAGGCATAGACCTAATAGGATTATGTTTACAACAAGTCCATATTGGAACGGAATTGGGATAAAGTCTAAAAGTATCTGCGCTAGTCCAATAATCATTTGAACGACGAGATAACGCCATGCAACAGATATTAGTGGAAGCCCATATATCTTACTTCTTAAACCTTCAGGCTTAAACGCAAAGAGGCTAACAGCGGCTGTCATTACAATAGCCAGCATAGAAAATCCATAGCCAGTCCAAAAACCGCCACCCCTATTGAAGGGAATAACAAAAACAATGGTGTTGTATATACCAAGTACAATTAGCGCAATAGCAAGGGACATTTTTTTGTTTTTTGAAAGACTCATTTTATATATCCTCCACAGATTGATTAGTACTGTCACAGGTTTTCTAAAAGCTTTGCTTTTTCTGCTTCAAACTCTTGATCGGAAAGCATATCTGTTTCTTTCATCATTTTTAGTTTTTCTAGCTTTTTCTTAAATGCAGACATATCGTCAGGCACTGATGATTGTAGGGGAGCTGACGATGCTGGCGGCACTTCCGTTTTTAGGTCGATAACAGGTGGTATTATGCCGATACCAGCAATCGGTGGTGATATATTATTTCCGGATGTCCCTTGTTGCGGAGCGACAGGGCTGAGTGCATCTGTAGTAATTCCGGCAACTACCGCACCCATACCACCAGCCATGCCACCCATCATTCCCAGTCCGATTCCTGTATTTGTAAAGTTGCCTATACCTTCATTTCGAGCTACATCTCCAGCTACATCAAAACCACGTTCTTGTTGATAGGTATAGCCTTCCTGTGAACGTTTTGTTGCTATCCCTTGAGATTCAATAACCATTCTTTGCGCACTTGTTTGCTGGTCAATAATGCCGACCTTTTGCCTTAGTTGTGCTTCAGCGATATCAGAGTACTGTCGTATATGAATGTCACGGAACTTCTCATATGCTTTATCGCCATCCGGTTTTACAATGGTCGTTACGAAGAACCGTTCAAGCGATATACCGTAGTCCATAAAATCGGGTATAAGCTGCTTATGTAGGACGCTTGATAATTCACCCATATGTGAATCGACTTCAAATATACCAAACTCGCTGTTTTGCATCGTTTGAGCAAGATATGGCTTTATTCTAGCCATTAAAAAGGAACGGAACATTTGCACAAGGGCGGCTTGCCCAAGCCAGCTTTCCGTTCCGACAATTTTAACGAGTAATTTTCTTGAATCCTCAACACGTAATGACATTTCACCGGATGCACCAATTTTCAAAGGGAACTTGTACATCGGTTCCATATATTGAACCTGACTGTCTGTTCCCCATTTGATTGACATTTGCTCTGTTTTGTTTATGAAGTATACTTCACAATGGAACGGAGTTTGGTCGCCCGTTGGTTTGTTTAAGAACTTTCTGACCAGTGGAATGTTTTGTGTTTCCAGAACATGCCGCCCGGATCCGAATAAATCAAGTGCCTGACCATTCATAAAGAATAAAGCCTCTTGTGACTCATGGACAATTAATTGACTGCCTGTATTAAAGTCTTCAATCGGCGATTTCCATACAAATGTACTGTTATCACCTTCATATTTTATTATTTGTAGTATCTCTGCCATTTTATCCTCCAAATCCGTGAATATACTCTGAGTCTGCATATATTTTTTGAGTTATCTCCCGCCGGAGTAAGTGAGTACATATCCCGGCGGGTTATCCTCGGGAAACGAAAAATACCGTGTACCAGAGCGTATCAGATACGCTTTACATACACAGCATGCTATGTGCGACACAATCGAAATTTACCATGTCATGCTTGTTATATAGCATAATCCATTGTAAAATAATCAAACGGTGTTGCGTCTATGCAATTGTGTACGTAGGATTTGTACGTATGCAAGGCGGGAAGTGATGGTAACACTTCTCGCCTGCCGCCGATATTCGGCGGGGCACTCTCGTTCCCGTGCGTAATTATATTATATGGTATTTTAATATGCAAGTATAAATTCAACAATTGTGCAACATTCATGCATAGTTTATACATAATAGCTTCAATGTCCGGGTTCATCAAAAAATAAAGCACTTGAGCCGCTGGTTTTCTGAATCGCCGACTCGCTCTGATGCGATTGCCATCACACAAATACTTCTTCGGCATTGCCCGAAAAAGTGCGACTTTTTATGTAATTGGCGCGGTCTACTGATTCAAAAAGATAATTTAGATGAATTAATGTATAGTGTTATGTATATTGCTTACTCACCTTGTATCTCTTGTGCTCCTGCTTGATAAACTGTATTCCGCAAGCAGGGGTTCTGTATACACAGAACAACTTTTGCAAGCAATGATTCTGTATACACAGAACCAAAAAATGCTCCAAACTCCCTGCGGAAATTTGTAGCATTTTTGATTGTTAGGGAGACCCTAAGACCCCTTTGAAAAATGTGTAAACTCATTTTTCCAAAGCCATACCTCCGGTATGTCTGCTACGCCCTGCGGGCTATTTTTTATCATAATAAATTTATGATATAGGTTCTATAAAGAATTTGGAATTTCCGTTTTTTCATGAAGGTAAACGCCTTAAAATCTCTTCCGTTTGTGCATACAACTCATCATACATTTTGCGTAAATCATCAATGTCCGCTGGATAGATATTTTTGGTCTCGTTTACTCGGTGAGCAATCTGATTTATGCTATCCGTTGCACCGGAAAGTAATCGCACCATTTCATCAACACTATCAAGCCTAACTAGGATAATTCGTCCATTCAATGCCATTTTACGTAGGTACGCACTACGATTACTAATGCCCATTGCATTCATTCGCTTGTGTATCAGATCGCGCTCTTTTTCATCGATCATAATAAGGATCTGCACATCACGCTTTCGCTTGTAATCTTTCTTTTGATTTCGCATAATTTTCCTCCAAAATAAAAAATTGATGGGAGATAATCTTCCATCGTTTTCACTAAAAACTTCTCATTAAGAATACGTTGAGTTTATTTGTGACAAAGAACAATTAAAATGTATTTATAATGCCGCAATGAGAAAAAATTGTCATATTTTGTAATCCCGATTCATGCTCATTTGTTAATGTCAATATAATACACTCGGCTTATTGCTTCCACCACCTCCTCTTGATTATCATTCTCTATGCCAAGTGCTTTTAAGTCAACTTTCTCATTAATAATCGCTGAGAAAAAGCTATCCATATCAGATTTGATTACTTCGGTTACACTAACAGTCAGCTCAGGCGTTAAAAGAATCGACAGGCGGAATACATCATTTTTATGTTTGCGGATATTCTTGTTGTCAATAGGTTCTCCGGCTTCTTTCCTCGCCGATAAATCCAACCAGGCTTTTGCTTTAAATGGAATCAAGTGTGCAGCATCAAGCACCGGAACTCCATCGATGATGGCTTTTCCGCTTTGCATGAAATTATAGTAATTATCATCGACTAAAATTGCTGACAAGCTGGATAAATCATCGTCGAACGGTATTGGTGTTAAGGTAATATCATCCGGTAGATTCAATGAATCAATCCTGCGCGAAAACAGCTCAATCATAATAGGAAATTCT
>WRDH01000066.1 GCA_009783555.1 Oscillospiraceae bacterium | reverse complement strand
TTTAGTCCGGTTGGCATCTTCCGCCTCTGCTTGTTTTTTCTTCATTTCTGCCATTATTTTTTTCGTTTCGGAAATATCCATAAGAGCGCCTGCCGCACGTATTATATTACCGTCGGCATCGCGGATGGTCTCGCCCGTTTCCCGGAAATATGCGTATTCGCCGCTTTTTGTCAGCAGACGGTATTCCACATCGAAAGGGGTTTGACCGGTTTTATCAAGTAAATGCTTATTAAAGGCTTCGGTCGATTTTTCCTTATCCTCGGGATGCAGGAGAGTACTCCAACTGTTAAGTATGTTCGGGAATTCACTTTCATTCTCATATCCCAACATTTTTCGGAATTCGGATGTCCAGTGATATATGTTATATGGGTTGAGTGGGTCGTTATCTATTACATCCATGTCCCACAAAGCGATTTTTGACGCTTTAATAACTGAGTTTAACATTACGAGTTGAACCTCGTTAGCGTCATTGATACGGGCAAGTTCAGCTTCCCGCTCTTTAAGCTCCAGCATCATGCCTTCCAGCCGCTGCTCAATAACGCTTGAAATAAACCTTGCAAGGAAAAAGCATACTCCCAAAACTGCCAAAGTAATTATAACTCCGAGAACAATGAAAAACACCAGTCTGCCTGTTTCACCCGCCGTATAATGAACAATACCTATCATTCCAACGACTTCGTCATCCGCGCCATATATCGGGGTATATTTAACAATTGCACCTCTGCCGGATATCTGTGTCCTTCCGGTATATGTGCCTCCCGATAACACTAACTCACCTATACTGTCTTCCGCTTTTGTACCTAAAGCATACGAACCGTCTTCGTTCAAAAGGGTTGTGGCAATGCGTTCATCATTACGGAAAATAGCGATTTCGCAGTTTGTCAAATCTTTCATTCTGTACACAAAAGCTTGATTTTCCAACATGAAACCTAACGTAATCGCGCCAATGATATTTCCGTTATCATCATAAATCGGAGCACCCGCTGAAGCACCCAGTATAACAGTTGCGCCTTGAAAGATGTATGCCTCGATTTTTCCGTCAAGAGCCGAGCTTATGTGCGGCATATGCCGGAGATTGTCACCGTAGTTATCGGGATCATGCGTCCTTACTATGCTTGTTCCTTCTGCATCATAAATCACGCTGTAATCAAGCTGTGTCATCGTCTTTATGTTGGTTGCAATATACAAAATACGATCGCGGTCATTATTTTCCACAGCCTTAGCTAAATCCGTATTGTCTGCCATTCCAACTGCCACTATTCGAGCGGTTTCTTTAAGCCTGTCCAACTCGTGGTTAACCACCATCGCAGCGACATCAATTTTATCATTCATTGCGAAGTATACTTCTCTGTTAAATAGCAGAATAGAAGCAACAAGGACGGCAATACCACTGACGATTGTCAGCATAATCATTGGTATAAGGATTCTTCTTCTAATACTCATTGTTATCTTGTATCCTCCTGTGCAGATAGTTAAACCGGCAGTAATTCCCCATATGTTAAACTGCGATATTGTTATTTAAAATGAACATGGCTAATAGATACTTTTATCAAGAAAGACGGAATTTGTCAAGAAATATTGCACAAATTGAGTCACTTCGACTGCACGAATTGACTCAATTTAAGAGCAAGCATATTCTTGTGTTAACAACTATGATTCAACTTGCATTTCAAATATTTATTTTTACAACGTCTCGTTGATGGGTATCTCTACATCTCAAGAGAAAGTGCATTTATAGCTTCGTTTATAGTCGCCTTACTACCAAATATAAACAAATCATCAAGGATGTATACCTCTCCGCCTGCTTCTCGAAGAATCAACTCCCCGGCTGCAACATCCCATATTCTCAAGTCCAGTTCAAAATACAGTTTTGCTACTCCTTCAGCCACTCTGCAAATATCTAAAGATGCGGGACCAATACGTTTCATATCTGATGAAATCGAATAAAGCTTGTTGGCAATCGAAAATATCTTATTCACTTTACTTCTATCGTAAGGTAGACCAAAGAAGATAATCCCCTCGTCACACGGAAACTTTTTTAGAAATAATCTACTGCGCGTACCGTCCGCATTGCGTTTAAAAGAACCCTTTCCAGACAATCCAAGATAGAGGGTATTTTCGGCAGGCATATAAATTACAGCAAGCTCTGTTTTGTCTTTTGATTGAAGTGCAATGGATATTGTATACTCAAATCCATTTAGCAGATTATTTGTACCGTCAATAGGGTCAATTATCCAATTTGTATCACTATCTCCGATGCTTCCGGACTCCTCAGAAATAAATCCGGTATTTGGCAACAGCTTGCCGAGCTTTTTTATCAGAAAGGTTTCTATTGTCTCATCAACAACAGTCACATAGTTACCCTGTCCCTTTCTCCCCGGAGACATCCCATTAACAATAATTCTTTCGATAATATCTCTCGTTTCCATTACAATTTCAACAACAGATTCACATAAGTCTTCACTGCTTATATTTTCTTTAATATCCATTAATATTCACCTCTAGATTATGTATTAACCCAAACAAACTTATACTGCTCTATCAAGAAATCACAAAAACCCTTGAAGAAAGCCTCGCCGCCACTATAATCAGTTTTCCCGTCAAACAGGACAACAGGCATGAAGATATTTTTTTGTGAATCATTAACTGATAAATCTCCAATTTGAAACTGTATATTTAGTGTGTTCTGACCATTTGTGTTATATGTGCCAATGTATTGCTTAACTCTATTTATCTTAGAAGAGCATACAACATCAACAACCTTGCTTCCTATGCAAATTCTAAAGCTGTAAGCAATATCTTCATTACGGATTTTACCAACTTCACTTTCCGGAGATTTGATGATGCAATCAACAAACCGATTTACCAATAGATCTACTTCGCTAAAGTCTACCTTCCACGTTGAGGCTCTCTTGTTAATATGTTCAAGCAATTCAACATAGGTATGCCATTCTTCTGTTTTGCGGAACATGTAAATATCAGCAAGTGTCCAGTTATGTAAGTAAATCCTATTGCCCATTGTTTTTATAAGCTCAGAAATACTATTATGCTCAAGAAGTTCAGAAAATGCATATATGAGTTCTTCTAAGCTTACCTCTTTATCTCCGCTATGCAGATACATCTTGTAAATAAACATATCTTCCGGTTTTGTGTCATAGGGCATTAATGCCCAGCACTTGAAATAGTTTGAGAAAATTGAGTTATAAAATACATCAATCATTTTCTTTAAGTTTGTGCAGAATGGCTTATCTTCATCAAACAAGCAGTTTAAAACGGGGTCATTCTTACCGGCGCGGTCTCTGACAACGTAATTCTTATAAAACGCAGAGCGACTATATCCTTTTGATTTGCTAATTGTACTTGTACCGAACATGTTTGTTTGGCAGTAAACTTGCATCTCTATATCTTTGATAGTCCTCAAAAACTCGGCACTTTTTGCATGGTCAAACCCGAAGTTACTTGCTAACATGGTGTTTTCGTCTTTATTTATAGATATTGTTGTGCAGTATCTGAGGAAATCTATACTATGTTGATCTATAGGGTTGTCCCAGTCTTCTCTTATGCAGTATACAGCGTTTTGTTTACAGACTCGATTCCATGCTTTTGTTGCTTTTGCTTCAGTTGCGTACTTTGGAAGCTTGTTTACAAATGGTGAAGTTTCGTTGTCGCCGTATAAAAAGACAACAACAACCCCTGTTCGGAGCAGCTTTCTAAAGGTTTCCCTTTCTTTCCTCCAGAAATTTTTGTCTTTTTCATTTACATCAGCTATATACAGTTTCTGCAAGCATATACTATTTAAGAGCGAAGCTCTGTTTACTATGATCTGTCTTGAATGGAACAGTGATAGGTAAAAATTTTCTTTTTGATACTCTATCATGAATGCTTTTATGCGATCTGAGGCGAACCCGCTAAATAAGAACTCCTTTCTCAATTCAGAATCCTTTACCATTATGTGCTCAGGTAGCCATTGATTGTCCAATGCAAACGGGAAAACGGTTGATGGTGCTAAGTCGTTTGGGCGTACTTTGTAATAATGGTTTTTTCCTATATCATCATATACTTTTTCCGGAATTCCGTTTTCATAAATGTATTCATATTTTTCTTCAATGTTTTTATTGAAACAATCTGAGACTCTATTAACTATGCCATAAGCGTTTAGAACTGTGCTAAGCTCTCTCATTGCGCTTCTGGTGATTTCACCTCTTGCCGATAAACGGATAAACTGATGTTTTGAAAGATATGCGATTATTTTCTGTACTTCTTTATTTGATTTATTCCCCCTGAACCATGACGGATGGACATCACCAACAACAACAAAATATATACGAAAACCCTTCTTATCGTTCTTCTCATCATCCATTCTTTTCATAGCCAATGATATTTCGCGCAAAACCTCCGCCCGTCTGACGGAGTTACTTGATAATATAGCTATTACTGCATTTGATGTATTTAGAGCCAAATCAATGTCAGTCGCCCACTCTCCTCCTAAAACCAACTGTTCAGAGTCTATCCAAACGTCATAACCATTTCGATCCAAGTACTTTGCAACACCCTTGGCACAAGCATTATCCTGGTGAGAATAACTGATAAATATTTTAAAGCCTGTATCCATTTATTTCCTCCCGCATACTGCCATGCTCTACGTTATATGAGCCGAAGCGCAACCGGCAATAATCAAACGCAGAGGGCTTCATATGGCATCGTTACAATAACGAACAACCAATTCAACTACGAAATCGTATATCTTTCAAACGAACAATATAAAGAGCTTTACTAACACCATAGAGCTTTGCGATTAAAGCCGCATGAGCAAACGCTTCAAATCCTTTTCAATCCCGTCTTTCATGTCCGCAATAATTTTATCTTTATCTGGACTGCGTGTTACCAGGTTAAATCTTCCTTGGAGTTCGATGTACTCTTCGAGTGAGGCGGGTTTGACTTTTCCTTGTGCAATCTGCAGGGTTGGTGCGTTTATTGTCAGATTGCCGTTTTCTGCTTCCCATAAAGCCCATGCTCCGGTTTTGACAGCGCGCTTACCCATATCGATGGTTTCACTCCACGGGATTTTCCAGCCGGGGCCGCAGGGGGAGTGTACTTCAATATAGCGGAAACCTTTTATATCTTTAGCCTTTGCCACTTTTCGGAAAAGATCCTGCGGATATGAAACGGACGCTGTAGCCACATATGCGCATTGGTGTTCCAACATCAGTATCGGTAAGTTTTTCTTATTCTCCGTCTTACCGCCCGGTGTTGTTGTTGTTATAGCGTGACGGGGAGTGGCACCGCTTCGTTGCATACCTGTGTTACCATACGCTTCGTTGTTGTAGCAGAAAAAGATGAAATCATCATTTCTTTCGGCTGCCGCGGATAAGCCCTGAAAACCGATATCGTACGTTCCGCCGTCGCCTATCCAAGTAAAGACTGTCGGTTTCGGTCCGGAAATAGCACCTTTTTCAATCAGAGCATCGTATGCACCTGTTATTCCTGTTGCTGTCGCAGCAGCAGAGGCAAATGCGCAGTTGAGTACCGGTATTTTGAAGCAGCTTTTTGGCATCATGCCCGTGCTTGCAACTGTACAAGACGGAGTCATTACGACAACGGAGTTTGGTCCCAGAACCTTTCCAACTATCCTAAGACCCATAGGTGACGGGCAGCCTGCGCAGGCTCCTGTGCCTTTGTGAACCATTTCGTATTCCGGCATTTCGGCAAGCTTTGAGGACAGAGCCGCGACTTCGGTACCATCGTGTTCTTTATGTTTTGAGATTTCGGCATGCGGTAAACCCACCATTGGGTTTACGCTGCTTTCAAGTATGTTTTCTTTCATCTTCTCACTCATGCTTTTGCCACCTCCAATAACCGGTTGACTTCATTTAGCAGTACGGATACGGTAAGGTCTACACCGCCAAGACCTACAGAGCCGCCGAGAACCCTTATTTTTTTATCGCTCTCGTACAGAGCAGACCGTGCTTCCATATACAAAACACCGCCTGGATGACCATAGGCTATATTCCGGTCAAGTACAATCAACGTGCTACCGTCCGGCAGAATGTTTACAAGCTCATCAGAAGGGAAGGGGCGGTAAAGCCTAAGCTTTAGTGCGGAAGCATTTATACCTTGCTTTGTTAGCTCTGTAGCCACGAGTTCCATTTCCGATGCCATCGAACCCATTGAGAGCAAGTAAACGTTGGCATTCTCTGTGCCTGATGCTTCAATTAAATCGGGTTGCTTGCGTCCTGTCAGATTTTCGTATTCTTTTATGGAATCACGGAAAATTTGTAACGATTTTAGTGTATCATCAGCCAGTCTGTGACGATAAGCTGAGTATTCTGCAGCCATTGCAACGTTTGAGAAATTCCCACCGATATCGGGATGAAGCCGCCAGGCGGGGTCTCTGTCTGGAAGGTATTGTTTGATTACGCTATCATCCACTGTTTCAAAAGGCAGCAACGAATGGGACAACAGGAATCCGTCATAGCTAATCATTACCGGAATATCAACCTTTTCTGCTACTTTATATGCCAGAAAAACAGAATCATATATCTCCTGATGGTTTGAGCAAAACAGCTGAAGCCATCCTGTATCTCTTTGTGAAATACTGTCTTGATGGTCAGCATACAAACACCAAGGGGCAAGCACGGCGCGGTTTATATTAGCCATTACCACCGGCAGTCTTCCGCCTGAAGCGTAGTGTAATATTTCGTGCATGTGCAACAGACCTTGGGATGATGTGGCAGTAAATGTTCTCGCTCCGACGGCTGATGCTGCCGCAACTGCGCTCATGGCACTGTGTTCGGATTCTACCAATACATATTTACCGGTAAATTCTCCTGTAGCCGCGAAATTCGCGATTTTTTCTGACAATGTGGTTTGGGGGGTTATCGGATAAGCAGCCATGTAGTCAATTCCGGCAGCTAAAACTGCCAGAGCACAGGCGGTATTACCGGTTTCGATACGTTTAGACATTACTCTTCGCCCTCCCTGATCATTTCTATTGCGTTAACAGGGCATTCTCTTGCACAAACCGCACAGCCTTTACAATAACGGAGGTCTATTGACCTGTCTTCACGGGAAATCAATGTCTCGGGGCAAAAAATCCAACACAGCAGGCAGCCGTTGCATTTTTCAGAATCCAGCTTAGGCCACTGACTCCGCCATGCACTTGTAAATCCGGCGACACCTTCTACAGGCATGGATACGGGTTGTAAGATTTCTTTTTTTTCATTTGTATTCATTATAATGACCATGCCTTTCTGTGACACAAAACGTTATTAAAACGCTTCAATTTCTGCATTCTGCATTCTGCATTATCATTTAATATTTTCAAACTATGCTCCTCCCTTGACTTTGGTTGTAGTATTATATGCATCTCTTGCGGCTTCAAGGTTTGAGGCGGCGTTTTTGCCCTTAAACACAACGTTAACAGCACTTTCCACAGATTCCAGTGGTATTCCGATGACTTTGGCAATCGCGCCTGCCATTGGTACATTTATGTATGCATCCCAACCAAATGTAAGACCGTGGTCGCGGGCTATTTGCTCCGCATCTACAAGCCATTGTGTACCTTCTGCTTCAACAGGGACTTTACCGTTGACGATAATGACTGCACCGTCTTCACCTTCGGTAAAACCTTCGTTTCTTGCATGAGGTAACATATTTTCGTGCATTAGAGCTATGATATCGGGCTGATAAGACATAGAACGCTGCAAAATCGGCGTGTCGCTGATTCTAAAACAAGCTCTTATAACCGCTCCGCGGCGCTCAACACCAAAAAACGGCAAAGCCTGCGCCTCTTTCCCGGCTGCCAGTGCCGCTTTACTCAAAAGGTCCGCCAAAGTGACAACACCAGTTCCACCACGCCCGTGAATCCTCAATTCAAGCATAAATTCCTTTTCCTTCCTTTATCTTCGCTTATCATGATTTTCGTCACAGTATTGATAATACTAGACTTACTATATGTATCTGTCAAGTTTTTTACTTTTGACATTCACTCCGTCTGATGCGTAACTATTTTGACTACAGCTCCGAGTTGTCTTACTACATACTCTAAATCTTCTTCAGTGTGAGATGTTGATACCTGGCATCTTAATCTTGCTTTATCTTTCGGGACAACGGGGTAGCTGAAGCCTACGGCATATATCTTGCGTTCCAGCAACATAGCAGCGATTTTGTTTGTTAGCTTTGCATCTCCGAACATTATTGCAACTATGGGGTGTGTGCTTTCTACTACATCAAGGTCCAGTGTTGCGAGTGCGCGGCGGAAGTAATTGGTGTTTCTTTCCAGCTTATCTCGCTTGCGTGTGTTCTTTTCGAGTGTTTTTAATATGTGTATTGAAGTGGATGCGATTGCAGGGGACAGGGTGTTTGAAAAGAGATATGGTCTGCTTCTTTGGCGAAGCAGGTCGATAATCTCTGTTCTTGCGGCTGTGTAGCCGCCGGACGCTCCGCCAAGGGCTTTGCCGAGAGTCCCTGTGAGTATATCGACACGGTCTTCTACACCGCAGTGCTCGGGTGTTCCGCGTCCCTTCTTTCCTATGAAGCCTACGGCATGGCTGTCGTCCACCATAACGAGCGCCTTGTATTCATCAGCTAAATCGCAGATTGATTTTAAATCGGCGAAAGTGCCGTCCATTGAGAACACACCATCGGTTACAATCATTTTGATACGTGAGCCCTCTGCTTCTTTCAGGCATCGCTCAAGGTCTTCCATATTATTGTTGCTGTACCGGAAACGTTTTGCTTTGCATAAACGGACACCGTCAATTATGCTTGCGTGATTGAGTTCATCCGAGATTATTGCGTCTCTTTCTCCGAGAAGTGTTTCAAAAAGTCCTGTGTTGGCATCAAAGCATGAGGAGTAGAGAATGGTATCATCCATACCGAGAAAACGTGAAATTGTTGCTTCAAGCTCTTTATGTACTACCTGCGTACCGCATATGAACCGCACGGACGACAGCCCGTATCCCCATTTATAATAGCTTGCTTTAGCAGCAGCGACAACCCCGGGGTCATTACATAATCCCAGGTAGTTATTTGAGCACATATTGATAGCGTCGTCTACCATAGTGGTGTCAATTATCCCCGACTGAGGAGTAATAAGCACACGCTCGGTTTTATAAGTCCCTTGCTCTTTAATATCCTCAACGATTCCGCTAAATATTCTAAGCGCTCTTTCATCCATAAGCTTCTAACCCCCTACACCCAGTTCAGCACAACTTTACCGGACATTCCGCTTTGCATTACTTTAAAGCCTTCTTCGTAGTCTCTATAATCAAATCTGTGGGTAATGACTTTTTCAACGTCGAGTCCTGTTTGCAACATTGACATCATCTTGTACCATGTATCAAACATTTCACGTCCATATATCCCCTGTATAGTTAATCCCCCAAAGACGACTTTGTCCCAGTTTATCAATGTATTTCCGCTGTGAATACCGAGCAACGCGATTCTGCCGCCGTTTCCCATATGTTCGACCATGTCCGTAAAAGCAGCGTCGCTGCCCGACATTTCAAGCCCGATATCGAATCCTTCAGTCATGTTCATTTCCTTCATCAGCTTCGATGTGGAGATTTCACGTGGATTGACTGCCCAAACACTTGGTACAGCATCCTTGGCAAGCTTGAGGCGATAAGGATTTAAATCTGTGATGGCGATTTTTTTGGCTCCGCAGTGACGGCATATGATCGCTGCCATGATTCCTATCGGTCCGGCTCCTGTAATCAACACGTCCTCTCCGGTGAGGTCAAACTTCAATGCTGTGTGCACTGCGTTTCCGAGTGCATCAAAACACGCGACAATATCAAGCGGTATTCCGTCCACGATTCGCACGACATTTTCAGCGGGGATGACGACATACTCTGCAAAGCACCCGTCCCTGTTAACCCCGACCCCAACGGTATATTTACACAAATGCAATCGCCCCGCCATGCAGTTGCGGCAGGTTTTACAAACAATATGCCCCTCACCCGATACGATATCCCCGATGCTATACTCGGTGACTCCGCCGCCTAGTTCAACAATTTCCCCGACAAATTCATGCCCGATGATTTGCGGTGTTTTAATTGTCCGCTGACTCCACTCATCCCAATTGAATATATGTAAATCCGTACCGCATATGGCGGATTTTAGGACTTTTATCTTAACTTGCCCGGGATTAGTTTGCGGTACGGGAACGTCGGTAAGCATAAGCCCCGGCTTAGGGTCGGTTTTTACAAGGGCTTTCATAGTTTTTTTGCTCATATTATAAATTCCTTTCGGGTGGGACGGGCTTGTAGCGCAGAGCGGCATGAAGCCATTATGTTTGCTTCTTTCGGTTACACGCCGCGTCCATGCGTCGAGTAACCGCGCTCCGCCGTCCATGAGTGCTATGTTATAAAGGGTGCTCGACATTGAGACCTACTATCATAACATGGCAGCCGCTTGTCTGTAGTATTTCGAGTTGTGTTGCAAAAGGTAGAGCATCGAAAACGGTGTTCTTCTTTTTTTTGTCGCAACTCCAACGTTTTTCATTTTACTACAGTTTGATTATATTATCCAGTTGTTTTATTATTACATCACACAAAATATGCATGGAAAATCTGTCGCAGACAGTATAGACTGCTCCGCAGTCGGAGCAGCGAAACAGTCAGGTTTTGCTTAAGGGATGGTTTTACCATCCTCGGGGGTTTGGGGGTACATTTCATCCCTTTATCATCAGCCATGAGCCTGGCACATTCAAGGTACTTAACAAAGTTCTCGCTTGCTGAATATAAAAACTCTGCTTTATGGGAACCTTCATGCTTATGTTTTGTGCAAGTGATTAAGACCACAGCTTTCATTATAGCATCTCCAAAATATCTGTTAATCATACCATTCTTCGGCATACACGTCTTCCATATATCCGTAATCTATGCTATTGTCTTCTGTAAAATCATAATAATCAGGTGAATCATATCCATGATCAACCGTTTCGTCATATGTTTCAATGCATTTGTCACCACTAGAACCAAGACTTAAGCTTATGCCGCAACTTCCACAATATGAACTTTTGCGTTGTACCTCTTCTCCGCATCTACCACAATATGGAATCCCATTTTTAGAAAACACTTCATATTTTTCAGATGTTGCACTTAACTGAAGCACCGATGTATTAGTGCTGCTCTTATTAATAACAGGATTTACTTCTTTGCTCTCAAGATTATTTACTGTTTCCGTTTTATTTGTGATCTTTTGTTTCTGCTTACATGAGTTTACATATGTTTCTAGTCTTTGAACATACTTTTTGCCAACCATAATGTCAGTACCTGATCGGTTTGTTATTGCCATAAGACATTCGGATATAAATTCGCTTACTGATATGTATTTCTCACACCAGCTAAAGCGATTTTCATCTTTATTAAGGCGTTTGTATAACTCTAAAAGCTTTAAAGAAACCGGTATCTCGCATCCAAAGCTGTACTTATGAAGATTCAAGTTCTCGGCAAGCTTAATATATGAATCTGCAAGAAAATCCTTATTAAACAAATGATTTATTATGTTAGCGTCATCTTCTGTCACAGAATTAATTGATGATGCGCACAAATAAAGACAGAACTTGTAAAAGTGAAGTTCTAAACATGATTTTTTTGTG
>WRDH01000065.1 GCA_009783555.1 Oscillospiraceae bacterium | reverse complement strand
GGTTGAAATAGAAAGACCGCGTATAGAATGTATTGAATCACCTGAAGACGAATCATACGGCAGGTACGTAATAGAGCCGTTAGAGCGCGGATACGGCACAACACTCGGCAACTCACTGCGCAGGATCCTACTCTCATCCCTACCGGGGACAGCAGTAACAACAGTAAAAATAGCCGGAATTCAACACGAATTTTCAACAATTCCGGGTATTAAAGAGGATGTTACGGAAATAATCCTGAATATCAAGGGCATTGTCGCAAGACTTCATGCCGACAGAGTCAAAACTGTCTATATTGAAGCCTCCGGTGAATGTGAAGTGACAGCAGGTGACATCAGAGCCGATGGTGAAGTAGAAATACTGAACCCTGACCTGCATATAGCAACACTCAGCCCGGACGCATCGCTCAGCATGGAGTTGACAATAGATCACGGACGCGGCTACATGTCAGCGGAACGCAACAAGCTGCAGCAGCCGATAATCGGGGTGATACCGATTGACTCCATTTATACACCTGTTCAAAAAGTCAATTATTCCGTTGAAAACACACGTGTCGGCAATGTCACAGACTTCGATAAGCTGACACTGGAAGTATGGACAGATAAAACAATAACCGCAAGAGACGCGGTATCGTTGGGTGCGAAGATACTCTGTGACCACTTCACACTGTTTACAGATTTATCAGAATCTATAGGAACGCAGTCAACAGTGGTAGAAAAAGCGGAAGCGCAAAGAGATAAAGTTCTGGAAATGACAATAGAAGAACTGGATTTATCGGTGCGCAGCTTCAACTGCCTCAAACGCGTCAATATCAACTCGGTAGAAGACCTCGTCTCAAAAACAGAAGAGGATATGATAAAAGTAAGAAATCTGGGACGCAAATCACTCGAAGAAGTCATTCACAAACTGGGAATGATGGGATTAAGTCTCAAAAAAGAAGAAGTTTAAGGCAAATGGAGGTACACGATTATGCCCGGCACACGTAAGCTTGGAAAACCGACGGATCAGCGCATGGCTATGCTCCGTCAACAGGTTACCGACTTTCTTGATACAGGAAAAATGGAAACAACTGTAACGCGCTGCAAAGAAATAGCACCGCTTGCTGAAAAAATGATTACTCTGGGCAAGAAAAACACCCTTGCCTCACGCCGCTCGGCACTCTCATTCATTACAAGAGAAGATGTCGTAACAAAAGTATTCTCGGAAACAGCTCCCGGCTACTCAGAACGCAGCGGCGGTTATACAAGAATAACCCGCACAGGCCCGCGCCGCGGCGACGGCGCTGAATGCGCGGTACTGGAACTGGTGTAGATGTAGGGGCGACCGCCCTCGGTCGCCCGCGAAATTATCAATAACAGAAAACGGGCGACCGAGGGCGGTCGCCCCTACAGGGAAACAAAGACAATCTGACAGTTCATCTGTCTTTTTTTTACCTTCCCAGAAGCTTATCCGGCTCCGGCAACCTCACATCGCCATCAATAGTTATTCTTTTTACTACAGGCATCTCGTCCGGACTGACAACACCGCCCGGATGAGGTACACTTTCCGCTATACGGTCAACGACATCCATACCGTCCGTTACCATACCGAAAGCGGCATAATCACCATTCAAAAACACCGGGTCACCATGGCAGATGAAAAACTGAGAGCCTGCGGTGTTATAGTCATTACTTCGTGCCATAGACATAACGCCGCGTGTATGGCTTAGATTGTTTTCAAAACCGTTATTGGCAAATTCACCAAATATAGAGTATCCGGGATTACCTGTACCCGGAGTTCCTGAAAAATCAAGCGTAAACGGGCAACCACCCTGTATCATGAAGTCAGGCATAATACGGTGAAATCTCAATCCGTCATAAAAACCATCCTGCGCTAAATGAACAAAATTACGTACAGATTGAGGAGCAATATCATAGTATAATTCAAAAGCAATCACGCCGCCATCTTCCAACTCGATAGACCCCGTAATTATTTCGGGCACTGAAGTTTCTCCCGGTCCGTCAGGTGAGTATTTTTTCATTGTTAATTGTTTTCCTCCTCTTGTAATCTATTACTCCTTGATTATACAGCTATGAAGCTCAACCGTCAAGTTGAAGACAGGGGGAAGACAGGGGGACGGTTCATCTGTCTTTTTTCTCACGGATTAAACAGGACAGATGAACCGTCCCCCTGTCCTTACTAACTTATAAACATTCTGTAAATTACCATTGAACTATCAATATAAAAGCATAATATTGTTGACGTTTTGTCGTGGCTTGTGATAGAGTTATTGAATACTGTGAGGGGGTATGCTCTATGCTTATTAACGAGTTGGAAAAAGAGAAAGGCATATTACAAACGATATTTGACTCAGTTCCCGATTTGATTTTTTGTAAAGATTTGGACTTAAATTTTACACATTGTAACGAAAGCATGCTGAAGTATTTTAATCTTCCAAAGGAAAGCATTATCGGAAAAGATGATTTTACCGGCCTCGGAATCCCTGAAAAAATAGCAAATGAATACAGAAAAATGGACAGAAGGGTTATAAATGAAAACCTTGCCAGTAAAGTCGAGGAATTCATCCCTGCTCATGACGGAACAGAGCGCCTTTTTGAAACCAGCAAAGTTCCCCTCATTATTGACGGCAAAGTAGCGGGGATTATGGGAATAGCTCACGACATTACCGAACGCAAAAACATGGAAGAAGCCGCACTGAACGCCAACAGGGCAAAGAGTATTTTTCTTGCCAATATGTCCCACGAGATACGGACGCCGATGAACGCTATCCTCGGCATAGCCGAAATGCAGATGCAGCGGGAAATCCTCGACATCGATGTAAGAGCGGCAATAGAAATGATATACACATCGGGCGATATGCTGCTCGGTATCATCAATGATATACTTGACCTTTCAAAAATAGAGGCAGGCAAACTGGAACTAATGCCGGACAGATATGAAATCGCAAGCCTGGTCAGCGACACCGTACAACTGAATATGATGCGAGTCGGCAGCAAGCGTATCACATTTGAGCTTCATATTGATGAAAATATACCGGCACAGCTTTTAGGTGATGAGCTGCGTGTCAAACAAATCATGAATAATCTGCTTTCCAATGCGTTTAAATACACATCGGAAGGTGTCGTAAAGTTAATAATAACATCAGAAGCAAGTGCGGAAAAAGATAACGATGTCATTCTTACCATCACAGTCAGCGATACAGGGCAAGGTATGACGGAAGAGCAGATAAGCATTATCGGCGATGGATATGCACGATTCAATCAGGAAGCAAACCGTACGACCGAAGGCACAGGCTTGGGCATTAGCATCACGAAAAGCCTGATTTATTTGATGGGCGGGGAAATCACCATAGAAAGCGAAAAAAACAAAGGCTCGGTGTTTACCGTGCATCTGCCGCAGAGCCGTGTCGGTTCTGAACTGCTGGGTAAGGAAGTAGCGGAAAACCTGCGACAATTCCGGACAAGCAGTGCCGCACAGATGAAGCGGGTTCAGATAACGCGCGATCCTATGCCATATGGCGAGGTATTGGTTGTCGACGATGTGTTGCCGAATATTTATGTAGCTAAAGGGTTGTTAGCTCCTTACGATTTAAAAGTAGACACAGCTGACAGCGGCTATGCGGCAATCAAGAAAATCAAGGATGGCAAAACATACGATATTATATTCATGGACCACATGATGCCGGAAATGGACGGCATAGAAGCAGTAAAGCACATCCGCGATCTGGGCTATAACCACCCGATCGTTGCGCTAACAGCAAACGCCGTTGCGGGGCAAGCGAATGGATTCCTCTCAAGCGGTTTTGACGATTATTTATCTAAACCCATTGATTTAAGGCAGATGAACAGGCTTCTTAACAAGCTGATAAGGGATAAACAGAAACCCGATATAATCGAAGCGGCAAGGAAAGCAGCAGTTTTGCGCAATGCAAGCATGAAGCCGGACGATAACACACATGTTAACGCGTTACTACTCGGCAGAAAAATCGAGGGTCTTGATATAACCGATGGCATTGGAAATATGGGCGGCGACGAAAAAGCGTATATACAAGTCCTGCACTCTTACGCTATCAACGTCCGCTCTCAACTCTCGGGCATAGAATCCGTGGATGAAGACGCGCTGGAAAAATACAAGATAACTGTACACGGAATCAAGGGGACGAGTTATTATGTAGGTGCGCAACATATCGGCGATATGGCAAAAGCACTTGAACAAGCATCCGCCGGCGGTGACATTTCATATGTGAAAGACAAAAACCCTGTATTCCTTGAAACCGTTAAAAGACTTATCGACAGTTTGGATGCATTCTTTTATGATATGGATGCCGAGAATCCAAAGCCGTTAAAAAGTCAACCCGACAAAGAAACGCTGGCAAAGCTCCGCGATGCCTGTAATAGTTTTAATATGGACGATTTAGATGCCGCGATAGAGGAAATTGAGAAGTATCAATACGAATCAGACGACGGTTTAGTAGAGTGGTTATGGGAAGCAATCGGCAATATGCAATTAAAACAAGTAGCAGCGAAACTAACTGAAATGGGGATTTGATAGATTCCGCGTCAAGCGCGAAATGACGAATGAACAAAGTGAGGTAATTAATCTATGGATAAATCAAAACACAGCGTTCTCATTGTTGACGATCAAAGAGTCAACATTATGGAGCTTAGCAATGCGCTCAGACCGGATTGTAATATTTTTGCGGCGGGAAACGGGGCGGACGCTCTTGAGGTGGCGGAGAAGCAGCAGCCGGACGTGATACTTCTTGATATCCAAATGGAGGACATGGATGGTTTCGATGTAATCAACGCCTTAAAAAAATCAGAAAAAACAAAGGACATCCCTGTAATATTTATCACAGGGCGCACCGATGTGGCAAGCGAGGAAAAGGCATTGGCGATGGGTGCCGTTGATTACATAAGAAAACCGTTTTCCTCGTCTATCATTAAACTCAGGGTGTTGCATCAGCTCGAAATGCTTGAAATGAATGAAACCTTAATGTCGACTTTGGGTGAAGTGCAAAAGGCAAGTGAAGCGAAGAGTGATTTCCTTTCAAATATGTCCCACGAAATAAGAACCCCTATGAACGCAATAGTCGGCATGGGGGAGCTTTTGCTTCACGAGAAGCTTAGCGAAAGCCAAAAGGAGTATGTTAATGATATCGCTGTATCGTCCAAGGTGCTTCTCGAAATCGTAAACGATGTATTGGATTTTTCCAAAATCGAGAAAGGTAAGATGGAGTTTAAGCCGGTTGATTATGATTTTCATACATTTATAGATCAAATTGAAAAGATGTTTACATATTCAATTCAAAAAAAGGGACTGGAGTTAAGGCTGAAACGAGGAAGTAATTTACCCGATGTCTTATACGGCGACGAATTAAGGCTTCGTCAGATTTTAACGAATATTATAGGGAACGCTGTGAAATTCACTGAAAAGGGATATGTACGCCTTGATATATCCTTCTCGGACGGATTGCTCGTTTTCGAGATTGAGGACACCGGTATCGGAATACGCGAGGAAGATCAGGAAATACTTTTCAGCGCGTTTGAGCAGGCAGACAAATCGAAAACCCGCAATATCATCGGGACAGGTCTTGGGCTTTCTATAAGCAAATCATTTGCTGAAATGATGGGCGGTTTCATTAACTGCAAAAGTGTTTACGGGAAAGGCAGCGTATTTACGGTCACCATACCGGTTATACCGGGTAAAAAGGAGCGGATTGAAGAAAAGACAGCCAGTAATGAAACCCCGCAAATCCATGCCCCCGACGCAAAGGTACTGGTTGTGGATGACAACGAGTTTAACCTCAGAGTCGTTTGTGGTTTTATGGATATATTGGGTATCAAAGCGCAGTCGGCTAATTCAGGACGGAGGGCTATCGAGCTTATCAAGGAAGAGGACTATGATATCATATTAATGGATCACTTGATGCCTGAGATGGATGGTACGGAAACGACCGCACAGATTCGCGCATTGGGCGGAAAATATGAGCTTATTCCGATTATCGCCTGGACAGCGAGTGTGGTTAAAGGTATGCGCGAGATGTTTTTAGCAAACGGGTTCAATGATTTCGCACATAAACCGGTTAACACCGGTGAGCTTGTCCAAATATTAGAAAACTGGTTACCGCCCCAAAAATTCCTGGAGAAAGCCGAACCCGCAAATCCTCCGGCAGATACCGGAAATGCATCCGAAAGCAGCAAACGTGAAGTTGAACTAAAAAACGAGATGATAGTAAGCTTCGTTGAAAATAACAAAAACAAATACATTGAAATTACGGAAGCTGTTAAAACCGGGGATTTTGTATCTGCTCATAGAATGGCGCACACGTTAAAGGGTAATGCGGGTCAGCTTGGGAAGGCTCTTTTGGTGGAAGCTTCCACTGATATCGAAAATGCTCTTACGGACGGAAAAAATGATGTTACACCGAAGCAAATGGAAAAGCTTGAAGTAGAGTTAAAAGCAGTGCTTTCAGAGTTAATGCCGCAATATGAAGAGCTTATAAATAGTGCAGATGAGATGGCACTCGAACCCCTTGACGAAAAGTCAATCCGTGACTTGTTAGAGGCCTTAACTCCCCTTCTGAAAAGAAGCAGTACATCAAGCTTTGATTATTTAAATGATCTGCGCCGCGTACCCGGAAGCGAAGAGTTAATTAAGCAAATAAAAGAACTTAATTTTACCCGTGCTGCTGAAATTTTAAGTGACATGAAACACTGACGGAAGAGGCTGGAAGACAGGGGACAGGTTCATTGTCTTGTGTTCGCCCAAGACAATGAACCTGTCCCCCTGTCCTCTTCTGTCTTGCCCACATAATACTAGACTTATCCTGCGGAGTGTGATAAATTTATGGTGAATAAATATCAAAAGGATGTGTGAAGATGATATACGACCTTATAATCGTCGGAGCCGGACCTTGCGGGATTTATGCCGCGTGGGAAGCGACGAAGATTGCGCCGAAAGCAAAGATATTATTGATTGACCGCGGATTTGATATATACAACCGGAAATGTCCTATTATGAGCAAAAAAGCAAGGCTTTGCCCGATGGCAGAGGGTAAGGACGGTTTTGCAGGTTGTAAACCCGCATGCTCTGTAACCTGTGGTTTTGGAGGGGCAGGTGCGTATTCCGATGGAAAATTTAACATAACATCCGAATACGGCGGATGGTTGGGCGATTATATGCCTGCTTCAAAGCTCTTAGGACTTATTAACTATGTCGACGAAATAAATCTGGCAAACGGTGCACCGACAAATATCACAAATCCTAATAGCCCTGAAGTTGATGTTATAGAACAAAAAGTCTACGGAGCGGGGCTTAAGCTGCTTCGAGCAAAGGTGCGCCACCTCGGTACAGAAATGAACCTTCATGTAATGAAGCATATTTTCGATACATTAAAACCGAGAGTAGAGATGCACTTCAAAACCGATGTTGAAGACATCCTAACCGTGACAGAAGACGGAGAGAAGCGAGCTGTTGGCGTTATAACAAGAGACGGCAAGGAGTTTCAAGGTAAGGAAATCCTTATCGCGCCAGGGAGAGACGGCTCTGTATGGCTTTCCTCTATTTTAGAAAAACACGGCTTATCCGTGACCTGCAATCAAGTTGATGTTGGAGTAAGGGCAGAAACATCCAATGTTATCATGAAGGACATTAACCATCATCTGTACGAAGCAAAGCTGATTTTCAGATCCTCAACAGGTTCTATTGTCCGGACATTCTGCTCCAACCCGTCAGGATATGTTGTTGTGGAAAATCATAGCGGGGTAATAGCGGCAAACGGGCATGCTTTTTATGACAAGGGTCTGGGCTCAAACAATACAAACTTTGCCTTACTGGTATCTCATACCTTCACACAACCATTCAATAAACCAAACGAGTATGCGCGGCAGATATGCTGCAGAGCAAACGACCTGTCAGGCGGCGGATTGATTATACAAAAATTCGGAGACATTATGCGTGGAAGACGTTCCACGGAAAGACGAATAGCGGAAGGTTTTCTTGAACCGACGTTAAAGGAAGCGGTACCGGGGGATTTAGGACTTGTTCTGCCGTACAATACTATGATCAGCTTAATAGAAATGACAAAAGCATTGGACAAAGTAACGCCGGGATTTGCAGCAGACCACACCCTCTTTTATGGGGTGGAAGCGAAGTTCTACTCCGCCCGTCCCGAGCTTACAGACGATTTACAGACAGGCATAAAAGGGCTATATTGCGCAGGCGACGGAGCAGGAATAACAAGAGGACTCGCACAAGCCGGCGCTGCAGGTGTTCACGTGGTGAGGTCGATATTCGGTATGTAGGGGCGACCGCCCTCGGTCGCCCGCAAGACGGGCAGCAATAAGCAACGGGCGACCGGAGGCGGTCGCCCCTACGGGTAAAACGGTTCATTTCTTAATCTAACATGTATACAATTTCAGGAGGGAGCAAAATATGCCGCACATTAACAACAAAAGTGAAGAAGAAATAAAAAGTCTTTTTCGGGTTCTGGAAAAGGAAAGCTCCATGCTTCAAACAATGTTTGATTCTATTTCCGACCTCATTTTCTGCAAGGACTTAGACTTAAACTATACGCATTGCAATAAAAGCCTTCTGCGCTACTTTAGAATTACCGAGGATGACTTAATCGGTAAAAATGATATGGATGGTTTGGGAGTTACCAAAGAAGTGTCCGATGAACGCAGGGAAAAAGACAGGGAAGTAATAAACGAACGTAAAATGCTTATATATGAGGAGTTTGTCGCCGGTGCCGATGGTATTTCACGGATCTTTGAAACGAATAAGGTCCCTTTACTGATGAACGGCAACGTAGTCGGGGTAATGGGAATCGCCCGTGATATAACGGAGCGTAAAGCGATGGAGGAAGTCGCACAAAATTCAAACCGTGCCAAATCGACATTTTTAGCCAATATGAGCCATGAAATGCGAACACCGATGAACAGTATAATAGGGTTTTCCGAGCTTGCGTGCGATGATGAAATCCAGGAGCGGACCAAAGAATACCTGAATCTGATAATTGACAACTCAAAATGGTTGCTTCAGCTTATCAACGATATTCTTGATATATCAAAAATTGAATCCGGCAACATGAAATTGGAGCAAATACCATTTGACTTACATGAAATATTTATTGCATGCAAAACCTTGATGGCACCAAGAGCTATTGAGCAAAATATTGATCTGTTTTTCTACGCCGAACCATTCGTCGGGAAGATGCTTATCGGTGACCCGATGCGCCTGAAGCAGGTACTTATTAATCTTCTTTCAAACGCAATTAAATTCACTACATCGGGAACAGTAAAATTGGCTGCCGTAATCGTATCCGAAGACGGGTATTACAGTCCGAAAGATGATAAGTGTACTTTACGCTTTGAAATAAAAGATACCGGCATCGGAATGAGTGCCGAGCAGATAGAGTATGTATTCAAACCATTTACACAAGCGGATACCGGGACTACGCGCAAGTATGGCGGAACAGGACTGGGCTTGACAATTACTAAAAATATCGTTGAGTTAATGGGCAGTGAACTTCATATCGAAAGTCAGCCTAACGTCGGCACCAAAATCAGTTGCGAAATAACCTTTACTACAACGGATTTAGAGGACGATACGTTAAGAATCGAAAATATCATAAGTACAATCGAAAAACCGTTATTCGAAGGTGATGTACTGGTTTTGGAAGATAATCATATGAATCAGCGTGTTATCGTAGAGCACCTGAAAAGAGTGGGATTCAATGTAGAACTGGTGGAAAACGGACTTGAAGGTATTGAAAGCGTCCGCCGCAGAATAGAAAGCGGGCTTAAGCCCTTTGACCTGATTCTTATGGATATTCATATGCCGATAATGGATGGAATAGAAGCAACACCAAGAATAATTGATATGGGTGTGTCTACGCCGATTATTGCAATGACGGCAAATGTAATGATTGAAGATGTCGAGTTATATAAAAAAATCGGTATGAAAGACCATATAGGAAAGCCATTCACGTCACAACTGCTTTGGAGCGTTCTGCTTAAGTATCTTAAGCCGGTCAGGTATATGGAAATAAAAGAACCGGAAATCAATCAGGAGGATGAAGAGTTTAAACTCCAGTTAATCTCGGATTTCGTAAAAGGCAATCAAAACAGATATGATGAAATCGTCGAAACCTTCAATGCCGGAGATATTGTGCTGGCTCACAGGCTGGCACATACACTAAAAACCAATGCCGGACAAATAGGAAGATTTGCACTCCAGAAAGCTGCTGCCGATGTCGAAATTTCTCTTAAAAAAAGCGCAGAGTTACCCTCTGAAAAGCAAATGAACATCTTTAAAGCAGAGCTTAGTATAGCACTTGAAGAACTCAAGCCCTACCTTATTGAAAAAAGTGACGATCAGTCCGACATGGCAGAGGTTTATTTTGATAAAGAGAGAGCTGTTGCACTCTTTGCAGTCCTGGAGCCTTTATTAGAGCGAGGCAGCCCTGAATGCCTGAAATATATCAATCAGCTTCGACATATACCCGGATGCAAAGAACTCATTGAGCAGATTGAAGAATTTAATTTCGATATAGCAGCGGATATACTCAAGAATGTCAAAAACAAAGTGGAGGGAAGTTGATTATGGAAAGCGCATCTAAAAGCAGTATACTGATTATAGACGACGAAAAAACCAATATCCTGTACCTTAACCGCATTTTAAGCACAGATTATGAAATATACACTGCAAAAGACGGAGAAAAAGGGCTAAAGCTTGTAAATGAGTATGTACCCGACTTGATACTGCTCGATATCGTCATGCCCGGAATGGATGGGTATGAGGTTCTTGCAACGCTGAAGACTTCGGAAAAAACGAAAGCAATCCCGGTCATCTTCATTACAGGGCTTACAGGTGACGAACATGAATCAAAAGGGCTTGCGCTCGGTGCCGATGACTATATCAGTAAGCCGTTCAACGATGAGATTGTCAGGCTGCGTGTACGGAATCAAATCAAAATGATTAAACAAATGCGTACCATCATCACTCAGGAACTTGCCGAGCACAAAAGCAGGACAAAAGCAGAGTTTTTATCCCGTATGAGCCATGAAATGCGTACACCCATGAACGCAATAATGGGTACAACGAGTGTGGCACAAATTGAAGATAATGTCAGTGTTATTCAAGGTCACTTGAAAACAATCGAAAAAGCATCACGCGAAATGATGTGTCTCATAGATAGCATGCTTGATATAGCAGATATTAATGATGATAAAACGAAACTTGTTTGCTCTGATTTTAATGTAAGAGTTATGGTGCGTGAAGCATTAAAACGGTCAAATGAGTGTAAAAAACAAAAGCAACAATCGCTTTCGGTTGAGATAGATGATGAAGTACCCGAGACTGTGTATGGTGACGAGAAAAATCTTTCAAAAGCACTTTCGCATCTATTGGCCAATGCAGTGAAATTTACGGGAGAGCAGGGAGAAATACTGCTCAAGGTATTAGCCCGGAAAAACGAAAACGAGATTCTGACACTACAGTTTGAAGTCATTGATAATGGCATAGGTATCAGTAAAGAACATCAGGAAAGCATCTTTTCTCTCTTTGAACAGGTGGATGAAAACGATACCAGAGAGTTTGAAGGCATCGGCTCCGGACTTTTTATCACCAAAAATATCGTGCAAATGATGGGCGGTCAGATATGGGTAGAATCAGAACCCGGCAAAGGCTCCAAATTTGTCATAACCGTAAAAGTCGCGAAGTAAGGAACGTAAAAGTACAGGGGATACTCATAACCCTGTCATTCTGCGCGTTAGTCGCAGAATCTATTGCGGTATGTAGATGTTCTATTGGAATTATAGCATAGTTACGATATGGATTCTGCGACTGGCGCGCAGAATGACGGGCTACGAAGGGAAGCAAAACCGATGAG
>WRDH01000064.1 GCA_009783555.1 Oscillospiraceae bacterium | reverse complement strand
AGTACACCCCGTGAGCGACGCGCTCGATCAAGCCGGCTCTTGCCGCACGAATAATACTTGTATGCGACAAGCCGGCTTTTCTGCCTTGGGCGACGGTCAGAAAGCCTCCATTTTCTCGCAGTGTTTCTTCCAGCCTGGTATCCATTTTGCTCACCACCCCTGTTCACATTGCGCTAATATTATATCACACATTAGCGAAAAGTAAACACCGTGTTTTTAAGGTAGAGAAAACAAATTACAGTACGTTCAAATATATGAAAGGGTGATTTTCATGATCTATAATGATTCAAGCTAAATACTTGTAGAGAGAGGATTGTCGCTAACCGGCATCCTCTTTAATTAATCGGAGGGTTCAATTTCATAGAAGGAGGAAAAACCGAAAATCGGCTCTTGTTATCGGCATCAACATTCTGATGATGTCGATTATATTTTTGGGCTGTTATCTACAAAACCCCCTGAAAGAAATTTTCGGTTACTTATACACCAGTGGAAGTAAAAATAAATAGGGAGATTCGGGATTACACCGAAGCTGTGTTTTTTGGGCTGTCTTTAAGACAGTTCTTTTTTTCTATTGCGGCAATAGCGGTCGCAGTAACAGCATATTTCCTCTTAAACCCGCACCTTGAGACTGAAACAACGTCATGGGTGTGCATCCTATTAGTCGCGCCATTGGCTGCGATGAGTTTTATAAAGTACAACGGCATGACTGCGGAGCAGTTCGTAATAGCATGGGTTCGCTCAGAGTTTCTTGTGCCTAAGAAACTGACATTCCATGCGACTAATGTTTACTACGAAGCTATGAAATCTACAATCGAAGGAGGCAGGAAACAGTGAAAACACTAAGGACTTTGTTCCGGCAGGACAAGGAGCGGTTTAACACTCCAAAGTGCGTACAAGATGTCATCCCCGTCAAGGCTATCTGGGAGGATGGCATTTTTCTTGTAGGGAACATGAAATACGCAAAGACTTACCGCTTTGAGGATATAAACTACTCCGTGGCATCAAAAGAGGATAGGGAAGCAATGTTCTTAGAATATTCGGAGCTTCTCAACTCGTTTGACAGCGGGGCAACGTATAAGATAAGTATTTTTGTCAAAAAGGTCGATAAAGAGGAGTTCATGCGCGAAATCATGATTCCGCTACGTGGAAATGAACTTGATGTTTACATCAAAGAACAGAATCAGCTTCTTTTGGATGAAGTCACCGGATCGAATGGTTATGTCCAGTTGAAGTTCATTACGGTAAGTGTTTACAAAAAGAACATTGAGGAAGCACGTAGCTTCTTCTCCCGTGTCGGTACGGATATGGCAGCGCATCTTAATAGGCTTGGTTCGAGGGCAATCGTGCTTGACGCAGGTAAAAAGCTGCGCTTGTTGCATGATTTTCTGCGCCCCGGCGAGGAGAGCGGATATTCGTTCAACTTGCGCGATGCTGTGCGTAAAGGGCATAGTTTCAAAGATTATATCTGTCCTGATACGTTTGAGTTTGAAAAAGACCATTTCGTAATGGGTAGCAAGTATGGTCGTGTTGTGTTCTTGCGTGATTACGCGAACTTCATCAAAGATAACCTGTTATCCAAGCTCTGCGGATTTAACCGCAATATGATACTCAGCATAGACATTATACCGATACCAACGGACGAAGCTGTGCGTGAGGTTGAAAAGCGTGTGCTTGGTGTAGAAACCAATATCACCAACTGGCAGCGCAGGCAAAACAGCAATAACAACTTCTCTGCTGTAGTGCCTTATGATATGGAACTTCAACGCAAAGAAAGCAAGGAGTTTCTCGATGACCTGACCACACGCGACCAACGTATGATGTTCGCTGTTTTGACCATTGTACTGACAGCGGACACTAAGGAGCAGCTTGCCAGCGATACCGAGACCCTGTTCGCTATTGGTAGGCAGGGATTGTGCCAACTTGCAATTCTCAAACATCAGCAGATGGACGGATTGAACACCGCTTTGCCCTATGGTGTGAGGAAGATAAACGCTTTACGGACACTCACAACAGAAAGTGCGGCGGTGCTGATGCCGTTTAGAGTACAGGAAGTTTCGGACAACGGCGGCGTTTACTATGGTATCAATGCTATAAGCCGCAATATGATTATTTGCAACAAAGCACACTTGCAGAATCCTAACGGTTTCCGGCTCGGTGTTCCCGGCTCCGGTAAATCAATGGGTGCAAAAGCGGAAATTGCATATCTCGCAATCTCTACAGATGATGACATTCTAGTATGTGATCCCGAGGGCGAGTACGGTACGCTTATAGAAGCACTCGGCGGTCAGAGGGTTATTGTTTCTGCCGGAAGCCCACATCATATTAATGCAATGGATATGGTCGAGGGTTACGGTGATAGCAAAGACCCGATTATTGACAAGTCCGAGTTCGTGCTGTCCCTGTTTGAACAGCTTGACCATACACGCAACCTCTCGGTCATAGAAAAAGGTATTGTTGACCATTGCTTGCGCCGTGTTTATGAGAGTTACCAGAACGGCGGCGACCTGCCGACACTTTCGGTGTTGCAGGACGCACTGAGTAATCACAAGGATAAGGAAGCCGAGGGGCTTGCAAAATCTTTGGAACTGTTCACCAAAGGTTCGCTCAATGTGTTCGCACATCCAACAAACGTCGATACACAAAACAGGATGGTAGTTTATGACATTCTAAATCTTGGCAGTCAACTAAAGACGATGGGGTTGCTTGTTATAACGGATGCCATGATAAACCGTGTGTCGATGAACTGGAAGATGGGCAAGCGTACTCACATCTATATAGATGAACTGCACGTTGTGTTTGCTAACGAGTATTCGAGCAACTTCTTCTCATCCGCTTGGCGGCAGTTCAGGAAACGCAACGCTTTCCCGACAGGGATAACTCAAAACGTAGAGTACCTCTTGGATTCTGTTACAGCAAGGACGATGCTATCCAACAGCGAGTTTATCGTTATGAGCAATCAAGCTGCATCTGACCGTCTGGAGCTTGCAAAGCTACTGAACATTTCCGAGGAGCAGTTATCCTACGTTGAAAACGCCGATGCAGGCTGCGGTCTAATGCGGATTGGTAATGCCTTAGTCCCGTTTGAAAACAAGTTCAATACCAATACAGCACTCTATGGGTTGATGACCACAAAACCGGGTGAGTAGTATGAAAACGATAAAAACAAAATCTCTTGTCGAGGGTGTAAAAACCCTCGACAAAGCAGTTGATGTATCAAAACGTGCCAAAAACGCATATATCCGAACAAAGGAAACTGCTGAAGGAACGAAGCAGACAAATCATATCTCACCGACCGACTATGCCTCTGATAAGGTTGAGAGCACTACTCAGGCTGTAGCAAAAGATGTTGCAGATTATGCAGTAAAAGCTCCAAAAAGAGCGTATGACAGTGCTGTACGTGCAAAAAGGCAATTTCAAAAAGCCAGAAATCAACAGCATCTTGATGTCAAAACAAGAAGTACAACATCTAGCAGAAGTTCAAATATTGATGGAAGTGCGACACCGAGTAGAAGCACAATGCCAAGTAGGAACATCTCACCTGACAGGAGTGCTACTTCAAGTAGAAGTACGCCGCGATCCACTCCTAGAGCAACACAATCCACTCACAACGCAGCAAGAGCAAGCCGTGGTGTGAATAAAACTGTGAGAGGTGTGAACAGAGCGTCGAAAACAGTAAAGTCTACTGCAAAAGGACAGATCAAAGCAACACGCAGAACTGTCAAAACGGCTACTCAGACAGGACGGACAACAATCAAAACTGCCCAGCAGGCTGCAAAAGCCGCTCAGAAATCGGCACAAGCAGCAGCAAAAGCTGCCAGAGTAGCCGCAAAAGCAGCAAAAGTCGCTGCAAAAACCGCTGTTAAGCTCACGAAACTCGCAATAAAGGCTGTGATAGCGTTAGTAAAAGCTATTATTGCCGCAGTGAAAGGATTAATCGCTGCAATAGCAGCAGGCGGTTGGGTGGCTGTTGTGGTGATATTAGTTATTTGCCTGATAGCCTTAATAGTAGGTTCTGTGTTTGGCATTTTCTTCTCAAGCGAGCCAAACCCGGAAACAGGTCAATCAATAAACTCTGTAATAGCAGAGATCAATGACGAGTTTGAGACACAGCTTGATACAATCATCAACTCAAATCCGCATGACCTTCTTGATATGTCCGGATCGAGAGCGTTATGGAAACACGTTCTCGCAATATATACAGTCAGAACTGTCACTGATCCGGACAATCCCATGGAAGTTGCAATGATGACCGATGAAAAGGCTCAGATACTACGCAATGTGTTTTGGGATATAAACAGCATTACGTATGAAGTCATAGAGTTTGAAGTTGAAGTTGACGAGCTTGATGATGATGGATTGCCGACCGGAGAAACGTACATTGAAATAACCACTGTATTAGTTATAAGAATCACGGGAAAAACCATCAATGAAATATCAACAGAATACGGGTTTAATGCCGAGCAAAGAGAATGGTTGGAGGAACTATTAAAGCCAGAGTATAATAGTCTTTGGAACGCATTGCTTTATGGCATAACGTCAATAGGCGATGGTACGATGATAGAAATCGCCGAATCTCAGATAGGCAATGTCGGCGGTGAAACTTACTGGCAGTGGTACGGTTTTAATGATCGTGTGCCGTGGTGTGCTTGTTTTGTTAGTTGGGTCGCCGATCAAGTAGGATTTATAGAAGCGGGTATCATTCCAAAATTTGCATCCTGTGCAGTCGGTGTTTCGTGGTTCCAAGCTCGCGGACAATGGCAAGAAAGTGGCTACACTCCCGCTCCCGGTGATCTTATCTTCTTTGATTGGCAAGGAGACGGAATAGTTGACCATGTGGGAATTGTAGAGCGCGTTGAGGGTAACACTGTCCACACAATCGAGGGGAATTCAAGTGATTCTGTCAGACGGCGCAGCTATAGCCTGGACAGTAATAGGATTTTTGGATACGGAATCCCAGCTTATAATGGCTAAATGCATATAAAAGGACTCGCCGTCTCATTATCGAGCGGCGAGTTTATTCCCAAAAACGTAGATTTCTAAGTCGCGAAGTAAGTACCAATAAACTTCCATCTGTTGTATACCCTGCTATTATAAGCCCATCACAGAATTATTAATCTGCATATAGGATAAAACTTGACTGATGTACTTTCAGAAATGGCGCATAGCCGAACTGTAATCATATTCAAATGCAATATATTACCGTATCTGTGAGCTTCGACTTGGTGCTTCTTTGCACTCGTCGTAAATATCTACATAGTATAGTTCTCGATGCCCGCACTAAAAAGACTGAAGAATTCTATATTTCGGATATGCACTTTGCTCTCCATCATCGTAGGTACTCAAAACTTCGTTACCTATTTGACGCTGATGAAACCACTTCTTCCGTCGATCCAATTACCTATTCTCCTTTGACTTTTGAAAAACTCGAATTCGACGAAGAAATGGAGGCACTCGGCGAAGACGGGTTCAAAGCTGTTGTTGGCGCATTGGCGATGTTCCGTAGCATGTGATCACTACGGAACGAACGCTCCTTTGTAACCAGACAACATTGCGAATACAAAACATATATTTTATTAATAATTACACCTGATAATACTGTGCTTGTGCGTTCCACAGTTCATAATATTTACCGTTTTCATTTTCCAAAAGGTAATCGTGATTTCCGCGTTGAATGACCATGCCCTCGTGAAACACAATTATATCATCGCAAAATCGGCAGGATGACAGGCGGTGAGAAACGAAAACAGCAGTTTTTTTCCCTGCGATTTCGTTCATCTTGCTGTAGACTTCATACTCCGCAATCGGATCAAGCGTAGCGGTTGGCTCATCGAGGATTATAAATGGCGCATCCCTATATATCGCGCGGGCAAGCGCGATTTTTTGAGCTTCACCTCCGGAAATTTCTACCCCATCTTCCTCAAATCTCTTGTAAAGATAAGTTTCCAACCCATTTTTCATGGTTGTAAGGCGCTCACTAAAACCGGCACTGTCAAGAGATTTCCCCACACGCTCATCATCGTAATCTATACAGGTTGCGACGTTCTGCCCTAATGTAAACGGCAATAAACCAAAGTCTTGAAATACGATGCCAAAAATTGCCATATACTCATTGTAATCGTATTCCTTTATGTCAATATCATTTAGAAGTATGTCCCCCTCGGTTGGATCGTATAATCTGCAAAGAAGCTTAACAAATGTCGTCTTGCCGCTGCCGTTTTCTCCAACGATTGCGTGGCGTTCTCCTGTTTTGAACTTGATTGATATGTTTTTAAGTACATACTCATCGGATTTTGGATATATGAAACTAACATTTCGAAATTCTATTTCATATTTAGAACTGTCACCAACTTTCATATCCCCCTGTTGCATCTTGTTTGGAATATCAAGAAAATCAAACCATTTTGCAAGAAATGGATTATTGTTATACAATTTTCCAAATGCAGTCATCACGGCTGATATACCCATACCAAACTGCGTGAGCGCGCCGACATATAATATCAGACTCCCAACTCCGAATGCGCCTGCCAGTGCTTTGAGCGCAACGTACAGAAACAAAACGCCATTGCAAATATGCGCGATAGCCACACCAGTAGCGACGAATTTCGCTTCACCTTTCATTGACTTAGCCCATGTCTGATTATTACGCCAGTCCCATTCCTGACTCTTCGCAAGTTGCGCTTTTATTATTCGTTGTTGATCGTATATCCGGATGTCTTTGGCTGAAATGTTATCCCTGTGCATATCAAAAAAGTAATGATTGAAAAAATTGTTGGCTTTTTTCTCTTTTTCAAGATCTTCTACCCAAACTTTACCACCAAGCAGATTTAAATACGGTGTGAGCAAAACAGGACCGGCAAATATCAACAATACCGCGACCATGATCCATGGAGAATCCAACCATGTATATGGCAAACCATATGGAACTTGGAACGTAAATAATGTGAAAGCCAAAGCAATCGCCATTACTATACGTATTAAGCCTTGAATCATCTCCTTTACTGGTCCTGTTAACTTCAATAGCCCATACCCGGTGAACCACTGATTGTGACGAATCTGCGAGTAATCATCCATGATAGACGCGTCTTCAATATCACAATAATCCATGCTCAAAGCTTTGTCGGAAAGTATCTTGTAAGCCGCATCAAAAGATTTGTTATTGCAATAAGCTTCCCACCGCGATATCGCCCGTTGTATTAGTACGCATCCAAGATTTAATCCAATCGTTAGAATAACAAGTAGTATCAAACGTTCCATGCTTCGAGCACCCGCAAGCTCATTTAGCACTTGTGCCGCAAAGTAAATATTAATAAACGGAACGGCAGCGTCTAAGATCGCAGATAAAGACACAGATAACATCACGGGTTTTGGGAAAGCTCTATATAATCTAATCCCTCGCATAATCAATGAGAAGTGTTGTTTCGGGGAGAACTTTTTGCTAGTTGACATCTACATCTACCTCCTGCTGATAATATTTGCTTTGCACTTTGAATAGCTCTGCATACGTTTTTTCTGCCGCGAGCAGCTCTTCATGAGTACCTGACTCGGCAATAGTTCTATCATCAATGAACACTATCCTGTCACAAAAGCGCGTTGAAGCGAGTCTGTGAGAAATATATACCGATGTTTTTCCTGACGATAAATCGTTATAGTTATTATACAGTCGGCTTTCGGCTATCGGATCGAGTGCGGCGGTCGGCTCATCCAGTATCATTATAGGCGCGTCTTTATATAAAGCTCGCGCAAGCACAAGCCGCTGTGTTTCGCCGCCCGACAGTTCCACTGCTTCCTTATTTACTCTTTTGCCTAATAGTGACCACATTCCGACCGGAAGCGAGTCTATTTTTTCGCTCATACCGGACAGTTCAAGACAACGCTTTACACGATCTTTGTCAAGTTCTTCACAGTCTTGTTGTGCGATGTTTTCGGCAATCGTCAACGGTAATATGTTGAACTCCTGAAAAACTGCGGTGAACAACGTGTAATATTGCTCCCGATTAAACGTTCGGATGTCTTTACCATCAAGAAACACCTCACCATTCGTCGGGTCGTAAAACCCGCATAGCAGCTTTACAAGCGTAGTCTTTCCTGCACCGTTTAGCCCGACTAGCGCAAGCTTCTCACCTGCGCCAATAGTAAGGTTGATGTTCTGTAGCGTATCCTCTTCTGCGCCGGGATAACGGAAATAAACATTGCGTAACTCAAGCTCATGTGTTTTTCCGGCCTCCGGGGCAATGGGTTCTCCATTATCGCGTTTAAAGGAGTTTGGATATTCCAAGAACTCGCGCAAGCGGCAATATTCCAAGCTGCGTCGCTGGAGTGTTGAATACTCATCCAGTATACCCATAACCCAGCCGGAGAAACCACCGATTGCGGCAAAAAGCAACACAAATTGTTCAACAGGAAGATTGTTGTTCAGCACAAGCCAAATCAAGTATGCATATGCTGCACCTTCCCGCAAAAATGTTGCCAAGCAATCTACCACATCCGCAATATACTGTCGCGACTCCATTCTTCTGACCCAATTAAAGCGCATTTTTGTATATGTCTTATACACATCCTGTAGCCAAAAAAACATTGCAAATAGACGGATATCCTTTGCAATCGATATATTTAAACCCACATATGAAATATAGTTTGTACGCTTGTTGTAACCGGCTTCCTCTTTATCATTATCATGACGCCACTTATTTGCCTTGCGTCTTACAAAGAAACCGGCAGCCGTTGTTGCAGCAGTCAATAATAATATAAGCGGATTTATTTGCACAAGAAGAATGGTGTATATAACAAAACCCAATACATTTGTACATATATTTTCCAGTGAGTAGTATATCTGTTGTGCTGCTTCGAAAGGGGAGGCAGTAACTTGCTCAGCTTTAACTTTCGCGTCTGTATATGCTTTTTTTTCCAGGTTTACGTAATCAGTCGTGAGCGTCAAATCCAACATTCCATGAATTTGGCTGTGTCTCAGAGAGTTGCGTTGTGCTCTGCTTACGGCATTTAGATAGCTCTTCGTTGCCTGCAGCGCAGCAATAGCCACAGTAAACGCCGTAACTGTGACTACCAACATTCCGGCATTTGCTTCCCGCAGAATCAATGCTACAACAGTCATAGGCAAAAACATAGCAACGGTAGGAATCGCTGTCGCTAGTAAGCTCTGCACAGCAAGAACAATTGGCGTAAATCTTTTCCGCTCAAAAGCGATACGTAATAAATAGATCGTATTCTGCCATACATTGTATTTTGGTTTTTCCTTTGCCGAACAGGTTTTTGCAACTTCCATAATAACTTCCATCCCTATTTTTTATTTTCACTTTTCTCAATTACGTAATATTTAGTGACCCTTTAAATATAATGCAATAAAGATGCAGCTTTAATTACCTCTGCGGTTCCTTCATACTTAACTGATAGTTTCTGCTCTATTGATGCGCAAGCGTAGCACATAACATCGTCATTTTTAAAAATGAAATTGTAATATGGTGGAGAGCTTGGCTGTGTATTTAATACACAAAACGAGTTTAAAGGTTTTGATAACCCCATACCTTCCCATTTTATGTAGCTCTCCTTCATTGTCCAAATTTGGTAAAACCTTTCATACTTATTGCTCGGCTCAGCCGAGCCACCGACGCTATGGTTTAAAACTTTAGTTTCTAACTTATTCTCGTCACTTGGATAAAGGATATAATCAACTTCATCTTGTGAAAAAAAGCGTTTTGCTATAGCCATATCTATTGGTTTTATTGTTTCTATATCAATCCCAACAGGAGCAGAGTTAAAAGCACAGACCACAAACATTCCGGAATGAGATATATTATAGTGGACATCCTTAGCATTGGTCAATAAAGGTTTCCCGTATTCGTTTTCTGAAAAGCTGAGTTGATTGTTTCTTAACCCCGTCAATCCGCATAGCTCAATTCTCGCTAAGATATCGCCTAAAAGACTGCTTTGTGAATCGCTTTCAATATGGAATCGTTTTACTTTTTCTCGCTTCTCGTTAGACACAAGCGCGAGAAGATCGCTGAACTCGTTATGGCTGAGCTTTGGTTTTATCTCAAGAATCGTTATTTTCATTTCTGTAGTGTTTATACTATCCATGCTTCTTGTTCGTTTAAGATTTTCTTGATAATGCTTGCATTGTATACAAGAGCATCACCGGAAATCATATCAATATGCTGCCCGCGCCCTTCCCATGTTTTTGCTTCAGTGAATGTTAACCCATCGAGATAATTGCAGCTTCTATAACCATCTTCTGACAATATCAGATTTATGCGGGCGTTTATTGGTTTGGATACCTCGATCTCATTTAGAAGTTTTGCGTAGTCCTTATTTTTGCTTGTAATTTCCGCAAGCATTTTTTTGTTGGTAACATTTAAGTCTGAGTTGAATTTTTCTTGTAAGTAAATGCGCGCTGTTTGGATAAAGTCATCTTCATCAAGTTTATCTTCTAAGTCTGAATCTATCAGAATAAGTGAGTTTATTTCATAATTGGCTTGTTCCAGTCTGCGAGCTACTTCAAAAGCCAGTTTACCGCCCGCGGAATATGCTAGTAGTGTAAAAGACCCACTTTGCCGCGTTCTTTTTATTATCTCTACGTATTCCTGCACACTACTATCTTCAATATAATCAAACCCAAATAACGTATAGTTCGATAATGCTTTACTAAGTTCATTGTATGCAACGCCATACCCGAAAGCAGGCGGAAACGCAAATATGTACCCGTCATCTCCATCACTTAACTTGACGATATTTCTTTCTAAACCGCATTCAGTCACACCATCACCTATTATCAGTCTCGCCATCGTTTTAACCGTCGGATTCATAAACACTTCCGACAGATTCAACTCAACATCAAATGCTTGGTTGATTCGTGATGCTAAAACGACTGCTTTGAGCGATTGACCACCCAAGTCAAAGAAATTATCGTTTACACTCAATGTGTCTATATTCAATAGCATTTTCCAGATTTCACACAGTTTCTCCTCAACTTCATTCGACGGAGCTTCATGCTCCACCCCGGTTTCCATCCGTGTCTCGATAGCCAACAAGGCCTTGCGGTCCACTTTGCCATTAGGCGTGATCGGCAGCCGCTCAATTTGCGTAAAATATGACGGTATCATATACTCGGGCAAAATGGAGCTTAGATAGCTCCGAAGTTCGAGTATGGTCAGTTCCATATCTGCAACTATGTAGGCGCTTAATGATTTCGTTCCGTCGATATCGTCTTTTGCCAACACCACAGCTTCGATGATATGCCCATTCTTCAATAATGCGCTTTCAACTTCACCAAGCTCTATACGGTAACCGCGTATTTTTACTTGGTCATCAATACGGCCTATGAACTCAATATTACCGTCAGGCTGCCATTTCGCCATATCACCCGTCCTGTACATACGCTCACCCGGCACAAATGGATTGTCTACAAATTTCTCTGCTGTCAGTTCGTGGCGGTTCAGATATCCCCGCGCTAACCCTATGCCCGAGATGCATAGTTCTCCTGCTACACCTACCGGTTGAAGACCACCGATACAATTCATTATATACATCATATAATTCGCTATCGGCTTTCCTATAGGTATATTAGATTTTACATCTGCCCTGTTTAAGATATACAAGGAAGATACAACTGTCGCTTCTGTCGGTCCATAGACATTATACAATTTAGTTCTTTCGTCCAGTCTTTGGAATGAATCCACTGAGCATACTTCACCGCCTAGAACCACTCGTAACAATGAATCAACTTTTTTTAAGTCCAGTTTGTAATAAAATGACGGAACAACACTTAATAAAGTAATGTTTTCGCGTATAAGATAGTTATCAAACATAACGCTATCCAGCAAAAGGTTATTGTTAATAATATGCAATGTTGCTCCATTAAGTAAGGATAACTGTATCAGCCATAATGAAGGATCAAAGGATATTGAGTAAAATTGCAAAATGTTATCATGTATATTTATTCCATATACTTTGCTTTGCGCTACAATTAGGTTAACAACGCTTCTATGCTCGATAAGTACGCCTTTTGGTGTGCCTGTAGAACCAGATGTGTATATACAATATGCCAAATCACTTGAATTGTTAATGTGCTCAAGCTTGCGGTCATCTTCAGAATAACTGCTATCTTTATCCAAATACAAGGTGTTGATATCATAGCTTTTTACTTTATCTGACAACCATGACTGGGTAAGCAGAATCTTTGCTCCGCTGTCTTGCAGCATGAACTCTATACGCTCGTCCGGATAATCAGGGTCTATCGGTAAATATGCTCCGCCCGATT
>WRDH01000063.1 GCA_009783555.1 Oscillospiraceae bacterium | reverse complement strand
TGTAAAAACAAGTTCTTTTGCAATAACACGTAAATTTGTTTCCTCAAAGATTTCCCTCTCAACTGCTGATCTGGCGTTTTCATCTTTTTCGATTCCACCGCCGGGAATGTTATAATATATCCCGTCACCGAATTTGTTTATAAGAATTTTACCTTCATGTATAATAATTGCTCCCGCTCTCACTCGCATTTTATAACTCATTTCAAAACCGCCTAATATAAATAATCGTCATTCTATGTAAAATAACATTATGTAGCTAATAAAAATAACCGACTTAATACTACCATAAACCGTTGTAAATAGCTACTTTTTTAGATATTTTACTAAAAAGTCTTGACAAACAGGCAACTGGTTGAACAGCGAAGAATATACTCATTAGCAAAAACGGAGAACATCATTTTGTAATTGGCATCCGTTTTTTGTTTCTACGATTATGGCAGTTACATAATTACGACATTTTTTGGAACACCGTATTTTTCTTCTGCTTTCGCAGCACGTTTTAGCAATTCTCGAAGCGAAATATCTTCCCAAAGATTTTCTCGCCACTTAGTATAATCGAATCCCGGACTTTTAATGTTAGCGATGAAAATTTCCGCTTCAATTATTCCAAGCGTTTCACGCAGTATCTTCATGCCGGCACTCATTATTGCAGAAGTTTGAACGTTAGTCATTCTGTTTCACCCCACATTTCTACAAAGTTGATAGGATTAATAATCTTAACTCTATCTGTTACATATTTTAATACACGTTTATCAGTTGTGATGAAATAGTCACAATTGGCAATTATTGAACAAGCCAAATGTGTCGCGTCTTTTTTCTTTATGCCCGTTTTGATAATTTCATCAGCTAGTAATTCAATCTTTGTCAAGGGGACGGTTCCCCTGACAACATTCGTTGAATTTTGCAAAGCGGGTTATCATGTTTTCTTCTGCTTTTTTGAAGGGTTTTGTTTGTTTAAAGCCTTCTTCGTACCATATGTTTTTCACGAGCAGCATTTTTGCTTTTCTGTCTACTGTTGCTTCCAAGCGACCTGCAAAGGTGTCGCCATATATCATTGGCAGAACGTAATGTCCGTATTTTCTTTTATCCGGCGAGTAGTATATTTCCCATGCGTAGTCGAAGTCAAAGAGAGCCTTTATCAGTTTCCTGTCCCAGATGAAGCAATCCAGAGGTGCCAGTAATTCACAGCGTTTTTTTATTTTTTGGTTTTGCATAGCTGTGTTCAATAGTTGCTCGTCACAGAAGCGGCAATAAAGCGGTGAGTTTATTCCTTCAACTATTACTTCAATTACCTTGTTTTCTTTTATTAAAGCATCAAAACACTCCTGCCGGACTGCTGTGCTAAAGCCCCATATGCCCAGCCATGCGTCCGATGGTCTGTTCCATAATAACCCCACGGCACCGATACGCCTTAGCATACGCCACTTAATGTGATCAATATCTACAGGCAACGGGTCGGGAGCGGCAAGGATATCTGCCGGTATGTGTTTGGCTGCCAGATCATAATATTTCCGCGTACCTTTTTTATGATGGATAATCAACTCACCTTCGGTATATAATTGCTCGAGTACAGCCCGGGCTTTATTTTTTCCCGCGCTCCAGTGGATTGCCGAAAACCAATTTGATTCACCGCTGTACTCATCCGGAAGTTCGCTTGAGCTGCAGACTCCGTTTTCGTTTATGAATGATTTTGCGTTTTCCATTAACACATGTATTTCCGGATATTTATCCAGATTGTCTCTGGATATCTGCCTGTACCGCTCAAAGTAAGGCCAGTCCGGTGTCGGTATTATTGCCAGTTGCTTATCGAAGCAGTCAACAAGCTCCCTGTCTTTATACAAAAGCTCGAACAGCATTGATTTTTTGAAACCCTTTACACGAGATTGGAGTACCAACTCCGGGTTTTTCCCGCAAACATCAACAGGGTCAAACTGGATGCACCCCGTTTGGCGGATATATTCAAGCACTCCTTGCTTTCCGATAAAACGATAATCACCTATAAGACCCTGCTTTAGCAGTATAAACCGCCTCGCCTGTTCTTTTGTCAGATAATACATAAGTTACCTCTATTATATACGGGTTATTACGAGTTGACCGTACCATAAAAAACTCCCTACGCTAAAAATCAGCATATATTTTCGCAATCGTTACCAGCGACTCTACCACTTTGTCCATTGATTGGGCGTTGGCGAATTCCATGCGGCTGTGAGCATTGTGGCTTCCGGAGCCGAGGTTCGGGCAAGGGAGTCCCATAAAGGATAGGCGCGAGCCGTCCGTGCCGCCGCGAACCGGTTTTATTATCGGCGTTCCCCCCGCTTGTGCTACCGATTTTTTTGCATTTTCTATTAAATGCCAGTGATTGCGAAGGATGCTCTCCATATTGCGGTACGATTCTTTGATTTCAACATCTACGGCGTTGTAACCATATTTGCTGTTGATAAACTCTGCGGTTTTTTTCAGGTAATCCTCACGGGACTTGAGTATATCTTCGTTGTGGTCGCGGACGATATAGGTTAATACAGCTTTTTCTACTTCGCCTTCCATAGAGAGAAGATGGTAGAAGCCTTCATAACCATCGGTATACTCCGGTCTCTCTGCCACGGGCAGCATAGCAGCAAACTCCATTGCTATCAATGATGCATTTTTCATCTTGTTTTTTGAAGTTCCCGGATGCATGCTCCTGCCGGTAACTGTGACCGTTGCCGATGATGCGTTAAAGGTCTCATACTCGACCTCGCCGAACTCGCCGCCATCAACAGTATACGCAAAATCTGCTCCAAAACGCTTAACATCGAATAAGTCGGCTCCTCTTCCTATTTCCTCGTCAGGAGTGAATCCGATTTTAATTGTGCCATGCGCAACCTGAGGGTTCGTGAGAAAATACTCCGCCATTGTCAAAATCGTCGCGATCCCCGCCTTGTTATCACCACCCAGCAATGTTTTCCCGTCTGTCACAACCAAATCGTCCCCTTTATACTGCTTAAGCACGGGGAATTCCGACGGGGATAAAACGACTCCATCACTGAGAATAATATCACCGCAATCGTAGTTCTCTACAACACGTGCGTTCATCGGTTGGCAAGGGGCATCCACCGACACGTCCATATGAGCAATAAACCCGATAACCGTGCCGCCGAAATCCGGGTCTGTTGCCGGGATAGTCCCGAAGACATAACCGTTTTCGTCCATGTTCGCATCGGCTATCCCCATTTCCAGCATCTCTTCAACCAAAGCCTTGCCGAACTCAAGCTGCTCAGGCGTACTTGGACAAGCATCATTGCCTGCATCCGATGAAGTCGGATAAGGCGCATAGCGCAGTAGTCTCTCATAAGCTCTCATAGAAATTCTCCTTTTCAGCAGGACAGATGAACCGTCCCCGTATCTTTTGATTATATCATATCTGTTTGCGAAATGACACAGTTGTCAAAGGTTGTCAGAGGGACGGTTCTCTTGACAAACTATGGTGAAAATTCATCATATGTTGTCAGGAGAACCGTCCCCCTGACAATCCCAACATATTATTTGAAATTCGCCGATATTTCTGATATCCTGTTTCATGGTTGGTAAAATACAATATTTTTGAAAGGGATGGACGATTATTATGTGTGTTATGAGTAAACCGTTATATAACGAGGAGTTGCTTGAGGAGTATATTGAGCTTGTTATTCGCAAGGGGTTGAATCTTCAGCCGGGGCAGCAGCTTGTTATTGCTTGCAGTGTTGATTGTGCTTTTTTTGCCCGTTTGGCTATGGTGGCTGCGTATAAGGCGGGTGCATCGAATGTGCATATGCGTTGGGTTGATGATTTTTGCTCCCGGACACGATTTCTTATGGCTGATGACTCGGTCTTTGATAAATACCCTGCATGGGATAAGCTTTTGATGGACAGTCTCTCTGATGAAGGTGCGGCGTTTTTGAATGTTATTGCTACAGATCCCGAGGTATTTAAAGGTGTTGATTCAAACAGATTGAGCAGGTTTAGCATTACTACTTCAAATGCGCTTAAGGGGTACTTCGGAAAAATCATTACGGGCGGTGTGCGCTGGACTACGATAACAGTTCCGTCAGAAGCATGGGCGAATAAAGTTTTCCCGAATGCCGCAAGTGCGGAGGAAGCGATTTCATTATTGTGGGATAGAATTTTTGCTGCAACCCGTGTTGGAGACGGGAAGGCGTTGGAAAGATGGAGCAACCATATTGATGCTCTTAAAAGACGTGTTAAAATGCTTAATGATTACCGGTTTACCGAGCTTCTCATTAAAAACAGCGCAGGAACGGATTTACGTATGAAGCTTCCCAAAAATCATATTTGGAAAGGCAGCGGCGATGTCGCAAAAGACGGTCTCCCCTTCCTGCCGAATATTCCGACAGAGGAAATTTTCTCCGCGCCTTATGCTAATGGTGTAGACGGCACGGTTGTCGGCACAATGCCTAACGTTTTCCAAGGCAATCTGATTGAGGACTTCACAATCACATTCAAAGACGGCAAAGTCGTTTCATATGATGCCAAATCCGGCAGGGAACAATTAGCAAATATGATTAATGATATTCCCGGAATGGATAAACTCGGCGAGATTGCTCTTGTTGAATATAATTCGCCGATTTCCAATACAGGAGTCCTGTTCTATAACACGTTATATGACGAAAACGCAAGTTGCCATCTCGCTCTCGGCAGCGCATACCCGGGCTGCGTTGAGGGGGGAGACTCAATGAATGAAGAGCAGCGTAAGGCTGCGGGTATCAACGTCAGCGACAGTCATCAGGATTTCATGTTCGGTTCAGCGGATATGTCGATTGTTGGTGTCACTGCCTCGGGTAAGGAAGTAGTTGTGTTCAAGGATGGCAATTTTGCGATTTGATGATAATCGTCTTATCATTCCTTACCGTGCGGATAAGATAGGTTTCACTAAGTTTTGTGCCGATGCACGGCGGCGGAATGGACAATTAATATGATAAAAAGAAAATCAAGTTATGAAACGAAAATTAATGAAAATATGCGCGGCGGTGAAGGTTTAGTGAAAATCGAGAGTTTGCTTTCGCCTGATGAACTCAATGATAAAGGTCGCTTGTTTGCAAAAATCACTTTGGAGCCGGGTACATCAATCGGCAGTCATGTACATGAGGGTGAAATGGAGTCGTATCATATTATCAGCGGTATTGCAGAGTACGATGACAATGGTGAAACCATAACCCTTTACCCCGGCGATACAACCCATACACCTGTCGGTGGCGGGCATGCGATTAAAAATGCAGGCAGTGAAACGCTGGAGTTTATTGCGCTCATATTATTCGAGTAGTGCCGGTCGAAAATCGTCTTGTCATTTTTACCGTATGCGATAAGATTGGTTTTAACTTCATACTGACATACGGCAGCGGAATGGACGATTGATATAAACGATATGAACGTATATTTTGACAACGCCGCATCGACTAAGGTGCGTGATGAAGCAATTGAGGCTATGGTCTGTGTTATGGAGGACGGGTTCGGCAACCCTTCTTCCTTGCACAGTTATGGCAGGTTTGCCCGCGATAAACTTGAAGAAGCGCGTGGGAATCTGGCAGATGCGCTGGGTGCAAAGTCGGAGTATGTATACTTCACATCCGGCGGAACCGAGGCCAACAACTGGGCGATTTTCGGTGTTGCTGAGTTGCTTATGCGTAAACGTAAGGGAATATCTAAAGGCAATAAATTACCTTTGGGTACTGTACCACCATCAGACAGACATATAATCACATCTGCGATTGAACACAGTGCAGTTCTTGACCCTATTAAAAAGCTTGAAAGAAGCGGCTTTGAGGTGACATATCTTATGCCGGATTCATCGGGTCATATTACTCCCGGAACTTTTTCCGCCGCTTTGCGTGATGATACCGTGTTTGCTTCGATAATGCTCGTTAACAACGAGACGGGCACGGTAAATCCTGTCGGTGAGTTTTCAAACGAGATAAAACGCCGTGGTTTAGGTACTGTCTTTCATACCGATGCTATTCAAGGGTTAAACAAAATTCCCTTTACCATAAAATCTCTCGGTGCGGATTTAATCACGGTCAGCTCGCATAAAATTCACGGTCCTAAAGGTGTCGGTGCATTATATATAAAAGACGGTGTTAAGCTTGCTCCGCTCGTCTTGGGCGGCAACCATGAAAAAGGAATCCGGGGTGGCACGGAGGCTCTTCCGGCGGCTGTCGGGTTCGGCGTTGCCGCAAAACTGGGTCATATGGAGCTTGAGGAAATAGCCCGGCATGTCCGGGGATTGCGTGAGTACGTTTCAGATTTGTTGATGGCAGAGATACCTGATGTTGTTTTTATAGGTGGAGGGGATGATTATTCTCCGTTTATTCTCAGCATTTCGCTTCCCGGTCACAAGAGCGAGGTGCTTATGAGTTTTCTTGACGGTGAGGGCATTTGTGTTTCAAGGAGCGCGGCTTGTAAAAAGGGTGCCCGAAGCCGCACCTTGGAAGCTATGCAATTGAAAAACGATGTCATCGATGGGGCTTTACGTGTGAGTTTTTCGAGATATAGCACGAAAGAAGAAGCGGAATATTTTGTGAAGGTATTGAAGAGGGCTTCTGAAACGCTATATAAAGCATTATGAGATACGTTTTCGTTTCAATGAGTTCAAGTCATGGCACTTTAAAGCATTGATTGAGGTAGGGGCGACCGCCCCCGGTCGCCCGCAATGGTGGGTATTGTATACATTTGGGTGATTATTCATGAGTGCTAAAAATCTGCAGTCAAAATCTTCAAAATCCGCACTCGTCGCCATGAGCGGCGGGGTTGACAGCACTGTAGCAGCGGTGCTGGCAATCAGGGACGGGTTTGCTTGTGACGGCGCGACGATGTTGTTGTTTGATGGCGGGGAAAGTACTGTTGAAACGGCTCGTTTTGTTGCGGATGGCCTCGGTATTTCTTTTCACGTTTTTGATTTTTCGGAGTGTTTTTCCGAGTATGTTATCGATATGTTCATTTCCGAGTATTATGCGGGGCGTACGCCGAACCCTTGTGTTGTCTGTAATAGGTTTCTTAAGTTCGGCAGGCTCTTGGATAAGGCTCGTGATTTAGGCAAAGATTACATTGTAACGGGTCATTATGTTCAGGTCGAATGTGATGCTAACGAGCGGTATTTACTAAAAAAAGGCGTGGACTTATCTAAAGACCAGAGTTACGCTTTGTATACGCTTTCTCAAGAGCAGTTGTCGCAAGCGAGATTTCCGCTCGGCGGACTTACCAAGGCTCAGGTTCGCGATATTGCACAAGAGACGGATTTGGTAAATGCACGTAAGAGCGAGAGTCAGGATATTTGTTTTATCCCCGACGGCGACTATGTCGGATTTATTGTGAAGCACACCGGTAAGCCTTTGCATAAAGGACGGTTTGTAGATGTCAACGGGAATGACCTCGGTGAGTGTAAGGGTGTTGCCGCTTATACAATCGGTCAGCGTCGGGGCTTGGGACTTGCGATGCCGCATCCGCCGTATGTGCTTGAACTGCACCCTGCTGATAATACGGTTGTCATCGGAAAAAAGGAAATGCTCTACTCCAAGTCGCTGACAGCAAAGAATATCAACCTGATTGCAGTCGATACTCTTGATACGCAAATAAGAGCACAGGTAAAAATTCGATACTCAGACCCCGGACATACCGCAGCAGTGCGTCAGACAGATGATGACACTTTGTATATTGAGTTCGAAGAACCGCAAAGAGCGATAACCAAGGGCCAGTCAGCGGTAATATACGATGGCAGCATCGTTGTCGGCGGTGGTGTGATTGCTTGAGGTGGGACAAAATCGTACCGTCCCCTTTTGTCCGCATTCCACAAAGAAATTTTATTAAACTAAAAAAACTGAAAGGAAAAAATAAACATGAAAATACTTTTTATTGGCGGGACAGGTATCATTAGCACAGCAATATCAAAAAAATTACTCGAAAGCGGTGAGCATGAGCTCTATATCGTTAACAGAGGCAATCGAAACAACTGTCTTCCGGACGGTTACAAACCGATAACTTGCGATATCAATGACGAAGCCGCAGTTGCATTTCTGCTTGAGGGCATGGAGTTTGATGTAGTCGCTGATTTTATTGCATTTGTGCCGTCTCAACTTGAAAGAGACTATCGGCTTTTCGCAGGGAAAACCAAGCAGTTCATATTCATCAGCTCCGCATCTGCATATCAAAAGCCGCTCTCCGACTATAGGATTACGGAAGGCACCCCGCTTGCCAATCCCTATTGGGAGTATTCACGCAACAAGATTGCCTGCGAAGACTACCTGATAAAAATGTACCGCGAAAACGGCTTCCCCGTGACTATTGTGCGACCGAGTCACACATACGATGAGCGTTCTATTCCGCTTGGGGTGCATGGCAGTAACGGCAGTTGGCAGATAGCAAAACGTATGCTTGAGGGTAAGCCTGTTATCATCCACGGTGATGGAACAAGCCTGTGGACTATGACACACAACTCCGATTTCGCCGATGCTTTTTTAGGGCTTCTCGGCAACATTCATGCAATAGGCGAGGCAGTCCAAATTACATCCGACGAGACAGTGACATGGAATCAGGTGTATAAGTCCATTGCCGATGCTCTCGGAGTGCAGCTTAAGCCATATTATGTGCCGTCAGATTTTCTGGCAAAATGCTCAGAATATGATTTCACCGGCAGCTTAACCGGCGATAAAGCAAATTCTGTTGTTTTTGATAATGCCAAGCTGAAGCGCCTCGTACCGGAGTTCACGGCGAAGATCCGGTTTGACCAAGGCGTACGCATGACGATTAATAATGTGCTTGCGAACAAGGAGCTTCAAAGAGAAGACCCTGAGTTTGATAAGTGGTGCGATAAGGTCATTGACGCAATGGACAAAGCGGTCAGCGAGGTTAAATCCGGCTGAAAAATTCCTCTAGAGCGTCAATATGTGCGCGCACAGCTTTTTTCAGTTCTTTTGGGTCTTCGTTTGACTTTAATGTTTGAATATTGCTGATAAAAATATTTGCTTCGCTGATTATATCTGCGGTTAGCGGATGATTGTCGGCAGAGTTGCTTGCAAGACTGCCGACGGAGTTGTTCGATGATTGGGTTGTTGCCGGGATTGGTCTTTCCTCGAATGTTCCTGATGCGATTTTCGAGGCTGTTTTTGCTATATACTCTTCGGTGTCGGATGACATTTCACGTAGTTGTTTTCGGCTGATACGTGTTTCGCCCGATAAAATACTGTGTTTTGCTTCTTCTGATTCTATACCGATAGCTATAATTACGTCGGCAATTTGTCCGTCACGCCTGATTGTTCTCGGTGATATTCTATATTGCTCAGATAGCCTGTTTGCAGTGCTTCCTTCCAAGTGGTCATTTTGACCACTTGGGGAATTTTTAGTTATTCTGTCAGCATCCCCATGTATTTTTTTCTCAATATTATAGTGCATCCCACGATAATATGTAAGCTGCATCGGCGTGAGATTACGGCGGTCGATTTGCACTCTAATCATCCATGAAATAACTTCATCTCTGGAATTAAATTCCAAGCTGATTGTGTTAAATGGCAGGTTGTTCTTTGTAACAATATTGTAGCGGTTATGACCGTCTATCAATATATTATTCCAAAGCACAAGCGGGTTCATGCACCCGTATGTCAAAATGTTCTCTTCAAGCTTGCAAAACTCCTGCTCATCAAGCGGCGGAAAAAGCCGTTGAAATTCCTCGTCGATAATAATTTCCTGCATATATACCTCTTTTCTTACACAATAAATCTTGTTTTTAGATAGAAATTCTTAAATATTATTTTTGTACAATACCATATTTTTCGGGGAAAGTTGGATCCAATTGCATTATTGTGATTAGTCTGCGTGCTGCGCCATCAGGTGTGTATCTTCCTGCTTCCCAAGATTCAACTGTCTTCTTTGATACTCCAAGGACTAATGCAAAAATGCTCTGTGACATTCCTAATACTCTGCGTGTTTCTTTAATATCTTCCACACTGATTGTATCGCATACCGGAGAAATATTGAACTTAGTCGTTCTAAGGTCAATCTTGCCTTCCGAATAATCCAACAGCTCCTGCATGGATTCTATAAGTTCTTGCCTCATTTTGCTCATTCTTTATCCATCCAATTTTCGTTAAGCTTTTCTATATAATATACGAGTTACGAGGGTAATGTCAAGTAATGTTTTTATACACCGCATCAAAAGACTGTAACCCGCACAAATACCATATCACAATGTCTTTCAACATATCAATAATCGTTTCGTGCGGATTTTTCACATTTTTATGTGGAAGTGGTTTCATAGTAAAAAACATACAGGGTTAAAATTGCATTGACAAATACACAGCTTTCGGCTAATATTAATATTACCGAAAATCAGCCGAAGGTGGTGTGGCAAATGTACATAACGCGTCATATTGAAAAAGTACTAAACTCACCGGAGTTTTTACGTGGAGTTATGGCAGTTACAGGTGCACGGCAGACAGGCAAAAGTACGTTAATGCAACATGTTTTTAAGAGCAAGGGGTTAAACACTGTAGTTTTAGATGAGTTGGAAACACGAACCTTGGCTAAATCAAATCCGAAATTATTTCTTGCAAGAAATAAAACACCTTTATTTATAGACGAAGCGCAGTATGCGCCTGAGCTGTTCCCGTATATGAAAGCCCATATTGACGCATCAGGCGAAAAAGGAGTTTTCTTTCTTTCGGGTTCACAGCGCTTCAACATGATAAAGGATTTAAGCGAAAGCCTTGCCGGAAGAGTCGGGATTTTCGAGCTTTTGGGACTCTCTATGCGTGAATTAAAGAACGATATGTTCTCCATACCCTTTATACCAACTGAATATTACTTATCGGAAAGAGGAAATCCGGGATTAGACTATAATGAAATCTGGCAACTAATCCACACGGGCTCATTCCCCGAATTGCACATAGCACCGGAGCTCAATCGTGGTGCGTTTTACAACGATTATATCAACACATACATTGAACGGGATGTGAAAAAGATTGAAAATGTCGGCGACGAAATTAAGTTCTATCAGTTTTTGCAAGTAACTGCTGCAAATTCGGGAAACCTGTTTAATGTCGATGGAATCGCAAAAGAAATCGGAGTCAATCGTCCGACCTGCGAGAAGTGGCTCTCCGTGTTGCGGGCATCAAATCTTATCTATCTGTTGCCTCCTTACCACTCAAATATAACGAAACGAGCAATAAAGACACCAAAAGTATATTTTCTGGATACCGGACTAATGGCATACCTGACAAAGTGGCATACAGCCGAGCAGATTGAAACGGGTGCAATGGCAGGAGCATTTTTTGAAACCTTCGTTTTTTGCGAAATACTAAAAAGTTTCTATAACTCAGGCATTGACCCGAAAAACTATATGTATTTTTACAGAGACAAGGACGGCAACAAGATAGACTTCATTATTAACTATAATGGAAAATTGCATCCGATTGAAGTAAAGAAAAGCAGTAATCCGACAGTTCACGATATAAAAGCATTCCGCTTTGCCGGAGACCCGCAAACAAATACTCGCGGCGAAGGCGCAATAGTATGTTTGAATGACAGAATTTTGCCATTATCTGAACTGGACAATATCGTCCCTGTCAGCTATATTTAGCATGAATTATTCATGAACTCTTAAAAAATAATATCCAACGAAATTGTAAAAGAATAAAAATGTACATAATAAATACAACAAAAATAAACAGTACCGTCCCCAATTGTCTAACGTGCGATCACATTGTCTTGGACACCATGAGTAATCATTACCGGAATCTCGGTTCTGTTGATTCCATCAAGTGCGCTTATATTCGCATTTTCACCGAAAAGAATATTATGATACCCCCAAAAAAGCGGGAAAGCTATTACACCCCATATGCCCGCAGACCTCTTGTCTGCCAGACAAGCACTCTCCCACCCCAATGGGTTACACACCCATAAGGCATCTCCAACAACCGGGCTATACCTCCGTGGTATATATAATTTTTTCTTTTATGAAAACTTCAAACATTCATCTACAATTATTTTATCCATACAGCTTAACTCCTGTATTATGTAATAAAGTTTGTAAAAGCAATAAACTCTACAGTTTATCGCTGTAGAGTTTATCCTCTGGTGGAGCAGTCCAATCTAAATACGAACTTTTTACGGGTGTGGGCTTACGGGTTTGTGGTGGCTGTAAAGCTATGAAATTACTGCTCTTTTAACGTATAGTAAGTATAACGGTTATCGCCGTTTTTTACAATAGTTCCATCATTTGCCATTTCTCGGAGCAAAGCTCTTACCCGACCAGTACTTAATCCAACAACATCTACAAGGTCAGGAGTTTTAGATTGTCCATATTCTTTTATATAACTGATGACCGCTTGCTTTCTATCGGCTGGAACGACCGCTTGCGACCGCTTACGACCGCTTACGACCGCTTGAGGGTCGCTAGAAATTTGCACTTCATTTTTACCAAAATCATATGAATACTCATCATCAAGTGGTACTATGATACGAAACACGTCTCCGTCAATCATTTCCGGATTACTTCCGGAGTAGCGAGGAACATAGAGATGCAAATTTCTAGTGCCGGAACCAAGTTCGTCCGCTAACCAAATATTTCGGAAGAACGATGCAATAATCGGATTCTTTGGATTTGGTTCAAAATTACCCGGTGTAATGTAATCGTTTGAATTGGCACGGTTTGCATTTTCGGTGAACATTTTATCCTTTTCGATAATGAACTTTGCAATATATGAACTTGTGAATTCTCTGTGGATAAGTGTATTCACTAACATTTCACGGGTAATAATGCCTCGTAAGCTTACTCGTTTATCACCCTC
>WRDH01000062.1 GCA_009783555.1 Oscillospiraceae bacterium | reverse complement strand
TCTTTATCGTTTATGTAGAGATTTATGTTGTCTAAAACAACTTCATCGTCAAACGCCATCGAACAATCCGCCAGGCGAATCAACTCTTTTGCCACTTATCCTCCTCCTCACTTTTGAGCAGTAGGACTAATATACATATCAGGGCGGTAAAAGTCAATGAAATTGTTGTAGAATATTATTGGGATATTTGTGTCATTAGATATTTGAAGATGGACAGCTCAATTCCGAAAATACTGCCACTTGGGTTTACGGTGTATGTACACAGTTATTGCCTTTTTCGGGCAGCGGTTAACACAGCGGTAGCATACGGTGCAGTTGCTCCGGTGCTTAATTTTTCCTGCATGGTTAGTTAAGTTTTTCGCAGGGCAAATATCTACACACAAATTGCAGGTGGTGCAATCCTCGTGTATGCGCAAGTCTTCAATCACCTTCTTCTCAAGCCGTGTGGGGGTGATTTCGTTTGTTTTTCTCTGCCACGGCTTGCCTTGGATGTAACCAAGAATTTCGGAAATCTTATTGAATCCACGTTTTCTAACTTTGCCGCTTTTGATGCTTTTGCAAACGATATTCATTTTCCGTTCGGTTTTCCTGGTGTCTTTTGCTTTGGACTTATCGCTTGGTGAAAACAATGCAGACCATACAGGAATATTTCCCACATTTTGCTGCATATTAAAGTGTTCGGCGTAAATAACTTCTATTGCACCGTCCTCGAACAAATCAATAAAGACCCTTGCGCCGTCACCTGAAAATGCTTGTTGAGTTACGAGGATAACAATCTTTTTACCAACTATGTCAGCCATGTGCTTATGCACAAATACCCTCATAATGTGGGGAACTCTTGAACCGTATATCGGATAACAAAAGGCGATTGTGTCATGTGCATTCATTTCAGTTGAAAAGTCAACATCTTCTTCGATAGAAAAGCATTTTGCATCCATCTTTTGACTAAATAATTCAGCGACATACTTCGTGTTACCTGTTCCCGAAAAGTATAGTGTTAACATTTTACGGATACCTCCTTGATGTATAATTCTATATAGCATTAACTTAATTTATAAGTAATTCAACAATTGTTGCGTTTACTAACACATTGTATTATATTAGACACATGCACGGATAACAAGTCGCATGGTTAGGAGATGTATGATGAAAGTATCAATAGAGCATGTTGCGATATATACTAAGGATTTAGAACGCTTAAAAGCGTTTTATACAAAGTACTTTTGTGCAAAAAGTAATCAGAAATATCAAAATCAATCAGGTTTTTCCAGCTATTTCTTGAAGTTTCCATCAGGTGCAAGATTAGAGTTAATGTCACATACAGAGCTTTTCGATTACAAAATTCAAGAAAGAGCAGTTGGCATCAGCCATATTGCATTTTCGGTGAGCAGTAAGGGTGATGTTGACGCACTAACTGAAAGAATTGTACGTGATGGTTATACCCTCTTAAGTCCACCGCGAAATACCGGCGACGGTTATTATGAGAGTTGCATTGCAGATCCTGATGGCAACAGGATTGAGATTACAATATAAAAGGAGCAGAGATTATGAAAACGACAACCATTTTATTGATTATTCTTGCAACTATAGTTTTATTTTCAGCCATAGGATTAGTTTTGAGTATAGTTGGTGCTATCACAGGACTTGTGTGGAGGTTTATTTTCAGCCCGCTTGGAGTAATTGCTTTGATTATTCTTGTTGTGTACCTATTGAAAAATAGAAAGTCATAGGTACATATATGCATTAGGGTGGTGGATATTATCATCAAATATAAATCAAAAATTGATTGGTGGATGCATTTGACATTTTTACTTATCACGGCTATGAGTGTTTGGTTTTTATACTTGTGGATTGTAAGCGGAAGTGTTTTTCTGCTTATTATGGCGATAATTTTTATACCGCTGACCGCATTTTTTATTATGCCGATTTGGGTGTTTAACTATTATCTCTTTGATGGAGATAATTTAGTGATAAAGATTGGTTTGAGCAAAAAAGTGATAATACCGTTTGATGATATTATCAGTGCTGTCAGCACAAGAAACCCTATATCTTCAGCCGCGTTGTCTATGGATAGAATAGAGCTAAAATACAGATTTAAAGCAAATAAGTTTGCGGATACAATGTTAATATCACCGGTAAACAGACTTGAGTTCCTTGAGGAGTTAAAGTCAAGGAATGAAAACATAGAGATTGTAGCTACGCCTCAGCCTATGGACAAATCCATGAAGATTTTCCTTACCGTCATTCTTGGTTTTACAAGCATTGTTCTTGCAGGCTCTGCCATCATGATGGTTGTAGGTGAGTTTGACCCCATTGTTAGCGTTTCCGGCGATGGTGTAAGCATAAGTGGTATGTATGGTATAACAATCAGGTCAGATGAGATTACTGACATAATTTTGATAGAAGACAGTATGCGGGGTATTTTTGCCGATGTCGGTGCGATGAGAACAAACGGTTTTGATGGTTTCGGACAAGCTCAAAAGGGTTACTTCAGTTCCCTGGAGTACGGTTCCCACATCCGCTTCGTACAAACAAGATCGTCCCCGACAATCCTCATAGAACGTCGGGCATATAATGTCTTCATCAGCTTCCGTGACGGAGAAAAAACCAGGGAATTGTATAATGAGTTGGTGAGGTTAATAAACAATGATAATTAGTCTGCCCGATGATGTTCAGTATATTATTTCCAAGTTTGAGGATAACGGCTTTGAAGCTTATGCTGTAGGTGGTTGTGTCCGTGATAGTCTGATGGGTAATAAGCCTAAAGACTGGGATGTCTGTACATCGGCTCTTCCTGAGCAAATGATGGTAGTCTTCGAGAATGAGCGGATTATTGAAACCGGACTAAAGCATGGAACGATAACCATACTGTTGAACGATTTACTCTATGAATGCACGACCTACCGTGTCGATGGAAAATACACCGACAACAGACATCCGGATAAAGTCAAGTTTGTGGATGTTTTAAAACGTGACTTGGCGAGACGGGATTTCACAATCAACGCAATGGCATATAATCCCAAAACCGGAATAGTTGATTATTACACAGGACAACAAGACTTGGTAAACGAAAAAATAAAGTGTGTCGGTAATCCGAACAAACGATTCAAGGAAGATGCTTTGCGAATTATGAGAGCATTGCGATTTGCTTCAGAAATTGGATTTGCAATCGATAATGATACGGCACAAGCAATGATTGACAACAAAGGGTTATTACAAAACATTTCTGTGGAGCGTATTGCCGCAGAACTCGACAGATTCATATTGGGTAAAAACACTGATGTCTTGATGATGAACCATCATGAGATATTCACAGAGGTAATTTCTGAGTTGACACCAACAATACACTTCGAGCAGAACACGCCGTATCATTGCTATGACGTTTTTACTCATACAATCGAAAGCGTGAAAAATGCACCTCCGGATGTGAAGATAAAACTGACGATGCTATTGCATGATATAGGGAAACCAAGATGCTATACCGAGGATGAAAATGGCGACGGGCACTTTTATGGACATGCTGCCGTCAGTGCCGAGATGGCGGAGCAAATTTTAAGGCGATTAAAGTACGACAACGATACAATAGATACCGTAAAAAAGCTGATCTTGTACCATGATGCTGAAGTTCAAGCTAGTAATAAGAACATTAAACGATGGCTCAACCGCATCGGTGTGGAGCGGCTTCGGCAATTGCTTCAAGTAAAAAGAGCGGATGCAATGGCACAAGCTCCGGAGCACGGCAAGCAAAAGCAAATCCTTCTGGAAAAGGTCAATGTAATGCTTGACGATATTCTTGAGCAGCAGCAGTGTTTTTCACTAAAGGATTTGTCTGTTAACGGACGAGACATGATTAAGTTAGGCATTGTGGACGGCAAGCAGATTGGCACAACATTAAGCAAGCTGATGGACATGGTCATCGACGAAGAACTTGAGAATGAGCGGGAGATATTGTTGGAACATGCTGTGGAAATGCTGAAGGGGAGTTAATCACATTTTTCTCTTGAAATTTCTTGCATTTCTGCATTTTTTTAGATAACATATGAAAAACTAATTTAATATAGGGGGTTATGCAATGCCAAGACTAAAGGATTTCATCGACACGACGTTTTTTACAAAGGATGAGCTGATGTATATCATCAAACTTTCGCTTGCGTTAAAAAAATGCGTAAAGAACGGCTATTTTCCTCAATTGCTCAAGCATAAAACCTTGGGTATGGTTTTTGAACAAAGCTCGACACGGACACGCATTTCCTTTGAGACAGCCATGGAGCAGCTTGGTGGTCACGCACAGTATCTGGCGCCGGGTCAGATTCAACTTGGCGGGCACGAAAACATTGAAGATTCAGCAAGAGTAATGTCCAGGCTGTTGGATATTGTGATGGCAAGGGTCAATCGCCATGAGACCGTAGAGAATTTTGCCAAATATGCAACAATCCCAGTCATTAATGCCATGAGCAATTATAACCATCCCACGCAGGAACTGGGCGATGTGATTACCATGATTGAGCATCTGCCACCAGGCAAGAAGCTGGAAGACTGCAAAGTTACTTTTGTCGGCGATGCCACTCAAGTGTGTGTTTCACTGGGCTTTATTACCACAAAGATGGGTATGAAGTTTGTGCAGTTTGGTCCTGAGGGTTACCAAATACCTGAAGACCGTCAGAAAATACTTGCCGATAACTGTAAGGTTTCCGGCGGAAGCTTTAGTATTACGGAAGACGCCGACGAGGCTTTGAAGGATGCGGATTTCGTATATACCGATGTATGGTATGGGCTATATGATGACGAGCGTTCCACGGAAGACTGCTTGAAGATTTTTTACCCGAAATATCAGGTGACTGATGAGTTGATTAAAAAAGCCGCACCTCACGCCAAGTTCATGCATTGTCTGCCTGCATCCCGCGGTATGGAAGTAGTTGATGAAGTGTTGGACGCAGACTATTCCATCGCTATCGACGAATCCGAAAACAGGCTTACAGCAATGAGGGGCTTGTTGGTTTATTTCACTCCACCGACAATGGTTAATAAAGACGCAGCAAAGAAAGCGAAAAAAGAGTTGAAATCATTACTGAAAAAGAACAAAAAATAGGAGGATTTTCACATGCCCGGAAAGAAGAAGTTTAGATTGATTGACGCAGTATTGGCTACCGTGTGCCTTATTCTGGTAGTTGAAGCAGCTGCACCTTCCGCAGCCATAGGTCACAGCCAATATTTTTGGTGGATTTTGCTTCTGGGAGCATTTTTTCTGCCATACGGTTTGGTATCGGCAGAGCTTGGCACCACATATCGTGATGAAGGCGGATTGTTTGATTGGGTAAAACGTGCATTCGGACGAAAATGGGGCGGACGGGTGGCTTGGTACTACTGGATCAATTACGCCTTTTGGGTGGCATCTCTGGCAGTGTTATTTACAGCGATTATTGACCAGGCATTCGGAACAGAAATACCTGTTGTGCTTGCGGTATTAATACAACTTGCGTTTATCTGGATTATAAGCATTTTGAGTCTCTTTTCCGTTTCAGAAAACAAGACGTTAATTAACATAGGCACAGTTTTTAAGGTTCTGCTAATGGGAGCACTTGGCGTGCTGGGTGTATACTGGGCAGTTACAAGAGGAGTCGCAAATCCTGTTGAAGGAGCAACCGACTTATTACCGGGATTGCTTGGAATATCATTTATCCCCATTATTCTGTTCAATTTCATGGGATTTGAAGTAGTAGCAACATTTTCTGGTGAAATGGAGAAACCGAAAAAGCAAATCCCGAAAGCGTTGATGTTGGGCGGTATCTGCATAGCAGCGTTCTATCTGTTTGCATCATTTGGTATAGGAGCGGCTATTCCTATTGATACTCTTACTGATGCTGAAACATCCATATCCTATGGTTTTCTGGAGAGCTTTATCTTCTTCTTTGAAGGTATGAACTGGCCTGTTCAGATATTGATTGGAATAATTGCAATCATATTCCTTTATACACTTGTTGTTAACCTGCTTTCCTGGGCGTTGGGCATCAACTATGTGGCTTCATACGCTGCGGATAATAATGCAATGCCCGGTATCTTCGGCAAACGCTGGAAGAAAAACGGTGCGCCTTTGGGTTCGGCGATTATGAATGGCGTTGTAGCGAGTGTTCTTGTTATTGCCGCGCCATTTATCCCGAATCAAGATATTTTCTGGGGCTTTTTCGCATTACAGATTATCACGCTGCTGATGTCATACATTCTTATGTTCCCCGCATTCAAAAAACTTCGCCGCACCGATCCGGACGCAGAACGGCCGTACAAAGCTCCGGGAGGACCGTTTATGATCAACCTGATGACTTATGTCCCGGTTGTTTTGTTAATTCTTGCTGCCGTGTTCTGTATGGTATATCCTGACTACGAAGGGGGTTGGGACTTCGATATAATGCTTGTAATTGGCACGGCATGCGCAATAGTTGCAGGTGAAGTCGTCACACATGTTATGAATAAAAAGGCATTACGAATAGAAAATAAAAAGGATTAATCAACACATGTTGTTTGCATAGAGGAGTAACTGCGTATGAAAATAATTGATAGCAGTCCAAAAAAAGACGGCTTTCGGATGCCCGGCGAGTTTGAGCCGCATGCAGGTTGTTGGATGATATGGCCGGAACGCCCTGATAACTGGCGTTTGGGCGCGAAGCCGGCTCAGGATGCTTTTGTAGAGGTAGCCAAGGCAATCTCTCAATTTGAACCGGTCACGATGTGTGTTTCCGCAAGACAATACGACAATGCGCTCCACTTGCTGTCGCCGGATATTCGAGTTGTGGAAATGTCTAATGATGATTCCTGGGTAAGGGATTGCGGTCCCACCTTTGTAATCAATGATAAGGGTGTAGTTAGGGGCGTGGATTGGGAATTCAATGCTTGGGGAGGTCTGGTTGACGGCTTGTATTTCCCGTGGGATCAAGATGATAAAGTGGCGCGCAAGATTTGCGGGATAGAGCACAAGGATGTCTATAGGACTCCGGGCTTTATACTCGAGGGCGGCTCAATCCATTCAGATGGCGAAGGCACGATTTTTACAACCGAAGAATGCTTGCTGTCAGAAGGCAGAAATCCGCATCTGTCAAAAGCTGAAATTGAAGATATGCTCAAGGAATATCTGGGAGCGGGGAAAGTTATATGGCTCAAGAGAGGTATATATAACGACGAGACAAACGGTCATGTGGATAATATCATGTGTGTTGTCAAACCGGGTGTTATTATGCTCGCGTGGACGGAGGATAAGAATGATCCTCAGTACGATATCTGCGTTGAAAGTCTGAAAATCCTCGAAAACGAAACGGATTTCAAAGGTCGCAAGCTTGAAGTAGTTAAGCTAATGCTGCCAAAGCCGGTGCTGATAACAGAAGAAGAAAGTGGCGGTGTCGACTCGATTGAAGGTACATTGCCAAGGATGGAAGGGGACCGCCTATCGGCTTCGTATGTGAACTTTTATATAGCTAACGGGGGCATAGTATTTCCGCTTCTTGGCGACCCTAATGATACTCTTGCCGAAGACGCACTAAAACAGGCGTTTCCGGACAGGAAAATAGTCGGTGTGCCTGCGCGTGAAATATTGCTCGGTGGCGGGAATATTCATTGCATCACGCAACAGCAACCGAAATAAATATTGTCGGCTAATTGGAAAATTGTCATGGCGTTTAGAAAGGCGGTTCATAACTATGGAAGCATTTCTGGAAGCATATCCGTTTGTCACTGTACTGCCACTATTGGTTATGTTGGTGCTTGTAATAGTCACAAAAAAGATATTCGAGCCCATTATAGTCGCGGTGGCATTTGTCTATATACTCAATGACGGGATTCACTTTATCACGGGATTCGTTGATGGGATCTACGAAGTTTTCGCCGAGGGTACTTATCCATGGATTGTTTTGATGTTAACGCTCTTTGGCGCTCTTATTGCTTTGCTCTTGAAATCCGGGGGTATCGGCGAGTTTAGGCGATTTGCGAGAAGATACATTCGTTCTGAGCGCAGCAGTCTGGTGTTCACATGGGTTTTGGGTATGATTCTGTTCATTGATGATTACATCAACAACCTCGCAATCGGTCCGACTGTACGCGAGCTCACGGACGATCAAGGTGTTCCGAGGGAACAGGTTGGTTTCGGGATAAATTGCACGGGTACTCCCGTATGCGCTCTTATCCCGCTTACGGCTTTTTCTGTTTTTATATTCAGCATTATGCAGGAGTACGAGGTGTCTGCCGCAGAGTCGAATATGCTTACAGAATACATGAAGGTTGTCCCTTTCATGTTTTACCCTATAGTTATCATATTGATTTCCCTGCTGCTGGCACTTGGGGTGCTGCCCCGTGTAGGTGCATTTAAGAAATACTATGAGCAAATCAAAGATGGCACATATGAACTCACGGAGGCAGAGCAGGAGACGATGGCAGAAGGAAATGATGAGACAGCAGTTGAAACCCCTAAAGGGTCAATCATCGACTTTGCATTACCGGTGTTGGTGGTTGTTGTAACAATGTTTATAACAAGCGATTTAGTGTTGGCTGTTATTCTGGCACTGGCTACGGCTTTTGTCTTGAACATTATCCGCAAGAGGATGAGTATAACGGAGTTTTTTAAAACATTCTTTTCCGGTGTAAACGATATGATCTATATTCTGGCTGTAGTGCTTATGACGTTTGTACTCGTTCATGGACTCGAAAACATTGGATTCAGTGATTACGTGGTCGAAGTCGTCAGCCCGATTTTGGTTGGCGGAGCGATACCCGCACTGACGTTTATCACGGTCGGTATCATTGCATTTCTCGGCGTTGATTACTGGGCTGTCATATTGCTGTTTGCACCGGTGGCACTCCCATTGTCTAACGCGTTTTCGATTAACCCATACATGACAATGGCTGCTATAGTATCAGGTTCTGTTTTTGGCGGTACGGCATGCTTCTTCGCAGAGCAGGTACTGATGTGCGCACAATCAGTCCAACGCCCGCCGGTTCGTGTCGCACTTGGGGGACTGCCCTACAGTCTGCTCGGGTTTGCTGTAACAGCCATTTTATATATCATCTTTGGGTTTTCGTTATAATTATTGTGCTAAACACTCAACACCGAGCATTCAATAACTACCATCTGGTAACTTTCTTGGAATTATGAGATAATGGTGGTTGAGGTGACCAACGGATGAACAGATTTAAAATGCTTTTTACTACAAAATTGGCAGTGGGTATTTTAGCACTGTCGGTTGTTGGTTTGATAACTATATACATAATAGTTAACACAGTTGTGCATAATATAATCTCTGATAATGTGATAACAATAGCTCAACGTGAGCAAGCTATGCACGCAAGTGAAATTGAAGCATGGTTTGATGCAGCTTATCAAAATCTGGAGAATCTGGGCATAGTCTTAAGCGCTATGACCAACGTAGAAGACTATTTGCCTGTAATCGAAGATTTTGCAAAGGCTTATGATTACATAGGGAATATATTCGTTGGATATACCAACGGAGAAACAATCAACGCTATTGGATGGATACCCGAGGAAGGATGGTCTTTATTTGACCGTCCCTGGTATCATGCTGCTCTGGCTGCAGGCGAGGGTGAAATAGCCAGAATAGACCCGTTCTGGTCACACTCGGGAGGGCATGTTGCACTGGGGCTGAGCATTTACTTACCAACTCTTAACGGAATAGGAGCAGTGGTAGGTTTTTCAATAACTCTTGATGCAATACTGGATAAAGTCAGTCAATTTTCTGTACTTGGTGGGGGATACCAAATACTTATCGCAGATGATGGTAGGGTTATCGTTCATCCTCGACCCTATTATTCCATGGGCGCGGGAGCTGAAGCAATTAATCTCCGCGATATCGAAAACGGTGAGTATATATATAACAAACTCAATAGCGGGGTGTATTATTCGCAAATCGATGATGCAACATTGGGAAGGTCATATTTTATAGCAGCTCATTTGAGCCACTTAAACTTGATATTGATTTCTATAATATCTACTGAAGTAACGCAAACGCTTATAAACAACAATTTGGCGATAATTATGGCTACTTTTGCAATTTTCCTTGTTGTACTATCAGCGGTCACATTAATTATTATTTCCTTTCTTGCAAGAAGCTTGGAAACAGCAGTGCAAAAAGCACACATTGCCAGCTTGGCAAAAAGTGAGTTCCTTGCAAATATGAGCCATGAAATAAGGACACCGATGAATAGTATCATAGGTTTTACAGAACTGGCACTTGACAAGACTATATCCGGGGAGATAAAAGATTATCTGACCAAAATCATGTCAAGTGCAAAATGGCTTCTTGTCATAATAAACGATATTTTGGACATCTCAAAAATTGAATCAAGGAAGCTTGAACTCGAAAGCATTACTTTTGATATTGGTGAGATATTTACAGATTGCCGGTCTCTGATTATACCCGGAGCAAACGAAAAAGGATTAACTCTGTATTTTTATGCAGAACCGTCTGTTGATTATATGTTGATTGGTGACCCTGCGAGGCTGCGCCAGGTGTTAATCAACTTACTTTCGAATGCTGTAAAATTCACAAATAAAGGTATGATCAAAGTATTGGCAGATATCAAAGCTAAAACGAATGATTCTTTAACAATGTACTTTGAAGTCAAAGACAGCGGAATAGGTATGACGCCGGAACAAATAAGGAGAGTTTTCGACCCGTTTACGCAAGCGGAATCAGGGACGACCCGTAAATACGGAGGTACGGGACTCGGTCTTAGTATAACAAAAAAATTGATTGAACTGATGGGTGGAAAACTTTTAGTAGAGAGCACTCCCGGAGTTGGCAGCAGGTTCAGTTTTTATTTAACATTTAAGACGACTGCACCCGATTCTAAGGCAGTAAGTCCGGCGGCAGCATTCAGTGTTTCAGAAAAACCGGTTTTCGAAGGTGAGATTTTACTTTGTGAGGATAATGTGCTAAACCAGCAAGTCATATCAGAACATCTTGCAAGGGTGGGTTTAAAAACGGTTATAGCCGCAAATGGTCAAATCGGCATCGACATGGTAAAACGCCGCATAAAAAGCGGTGCAAAGCAATTTGACCTGATTTTTATGGATATGCATATGCCTGTTATGGATGGTCTTGAAGCATCTGAAATAATCAATGAGCTTAATGTTGGCATACCCATCGTTGCAGTAACAGCAAATGTTATGGCGGGAGACAGGGAAGTGTATAGACAATACGGGCTGCATGAATGTGTGAGCAAGCCGTTTTTAACACAGGATTTGTGGAACTGCTTGATGAAGTATTTATCACCGGTGAGAATGCAACCCATAGACGAGTTAATGCAAGGGCGGAGTGATGAAGCACTGCAAAACTCGTTAATCCGTGATTTTTACAGGCAGAATAAAAACAAAACCGAAGAGTTAAACAATGCGATTAAAACAGGAAATATAAAACTTGCGCACAGGCTTGCACATACACTCAAAAGCAGTGCCGGGCAAATAAATAAGACACTTTTGCAAGAAGCTGCGAGAGATGTTGAAAATGCACTAAAAAACGGGAGCAACCGAGTCGCTTCACAACAGATGGAAAAGCTTGAAATGGAGCTGGATGCAGTTTTACTGGAGCTTGCACCGCTGGCAGAAGAGTTGTCCTTACAGGAAAAAGCATCAGCGGTTAATTTTTATGAAACAAACTATTCTAAGAAGCTTCTTGACGATCTGTTACCTTTACTCGAATCCGGTGATGCGAAATGTTATGAGTTTTTAGATGAACTCCGGCACGTGCCCGGAAGCGAAGAACTGATAAAACAGATTCAAGACTTTCACTTAAAAGAAGCCGTCATTACACTTGTTAAGCTAAAAAACGAATTGTGAGTATATAAAGCTGAATTGTGAGTAAATAAAAACTGAATTTTGGAGTATTTCCAAATAAAGTGCCATTGGATACTCGTGTTGAACACGACAGGAAATTCGATGACTAAGCAAAAGGGTTGGTCTACAGTTTCATCGATAAAGAGCTCAGAAGCTAAATGGTCTATCCCTGCCGCTCGACTGAGGAATGTAGTAATTGCAAGGGTTACAAGGTTTCGCAGACAAGCTGTACACGCTCTGTACACGAAAAAGAAGGAAATAAATTTTAGCTCAACCCTACAATGGCGAGCTTGAGATAAATAAACATAAACCGAGAGAACTTTATAGATGGAGCTTTCTTAGTTAATTGTCTGCCGGAGAGAATACTCTGTTTAGCATATAATATATCAATTATATTGACATATATCATTTGATATGATATAAACAAATAGAAATGATATATCGCGAGGTGAGATTATTGGATTACATTGAGAAAACACTCGGAGAACATGTTACTCGTCAAAAATGGCAAGGTGTTACCAATATTCCGTATTATTTACACTACGCATATAACTTTGAACAGGCGACCATTGGAACACAGAAGTGTTTAATACTTAGTCCAAAGGGTGAACTTGACACGATCTCGGCGATAAAAAAGAATATAAGGCGGATTCAAAAGGAGTGGGACTATCAAATTCTGTTTGAAATGGAAAAGTTAAGTCGTCAACGTAAGGAGACACTTATAAAAGAGAAAATACCGTTTGTTGTCCCAGGAAAGCAGCTATATATTCCATTTATGGGTGTTGCATTGCAAGAAAAATGTGATGCAAGTAAAGCTACCGATGTTGAAAAACTTTCACCATCTTCTCAAGTGTTATTATTCTTATTCATCTATGGAAATAACGAGCCTCTTTACCACAGTGAGGTTCAAAAAAGACTCGGGTTTAAACCAATGAGAGTCACAAGAGCAGCGGCTCAATTAGTAGATGTGGGATTGCTTAAAACATATACGGATAATATTCGGAAGGTTTTGACTTCAGAACTGACACCAAAAGAGTTGTTTGAAAAAGCAAAACCATATTTACTTAATCCCGTAAGGAGAAAAATATACATAGACAAATCAGATGTACAGACCGATTATTTTCTTGCAGGAGAAAGTGCATTATCAATAAGAACAATGCTGAGTTATCCGCAAATTGATGTATATGGCACAACAAAAGCACCGAGTACTAAAAAAATAAAACAGTTAGTAGACAATGAAGCACAGTGTACATTGGAAGTGTGGCGGTATAATCCCACAATTCTTTCTGATGAGAATGGTGCCGATGTTTTATCATTGGCGATATCCTTAGGAAAAATACAAGATGAACGAGTAGAAATGTCAATTGAAGAAATGCTTAATAATATTTGGAGAGATGAGAAGTAATTATGGTAAGAGGGCTTGAGAATTTTAAGGAATGGTTTGAGGGATATGCTGATCAATATATTATTATTGGTGGCACGGCATGTAGCATTTTAATGGAAGAAGACAATCGGCTTTTCAGAGCCACAAAAGACATTGATATCATTTTACTTGCCGAGGT
>WRDH01000061.1 GCA_009783555.1 Oscillospiraceae bacterium | reverse complement strand
ATATATTGTTCCATCTTTATAGTTTTTTGCGATTTTTAGTAAACTCTTGATACTTTCGTGTGTTACACCACTGCTCCTTCTACCGGCCGCAACGTTACTCGCTCTAAATTCTGCAATTTTTCCGCGCAACTCACCATTATTAACATTGATATCCGATATTATCACTTGTCCGTTGACAGTATTAGGATTAACACTATGCTTTAAATTATATGGATTAACTATTGTTGGGACATTTTCTTTACCATACCTTAAAATTGCTATTTTTTTAGCGCATGCTTCAAGTGCAAATCCACTTTTTGATTCAAAACTACTGACAAATACCATATTTGCAATCATTTGATTGTCAAGCTGACTTAACAAAAAATTGCTGTTTTTCTTCTGATAATTCTTAACGAAGTCACCTTCAATGTTTTCTACCAACTTTGAAAATTCTTCAAATATAATGGTTTTTATAATCTCTTTCATCATTTTGTTTCAAAGCCTCCGTATCGTCAATAAATTATCTGTATGTCAGAGTACTTAATGTGTATTGCAGTTTTAATCCGAACCGTGTAATCGCTTGCGGCGCGGTTCGGATTTTAAGTGCTATGGTGGGCCTTCACGGACTCGAACCGCGGACCGGCCGGTTATGAGCCGGCTGCTCTAACCAACTGAGCTAAAGGCCCCTATATAAGTTTGCACAGCTTATCGTGTATACTTGTACAGCGCCGCTTATCTTAGCATAGTTCTCGAAAAAATGCAATAGGTAAACGAGGAACTTGCTAATTAAGTAAATGATGAACTTGTTTGTTATGTGTACAATAAACGAACAGCTTCATTGTAGATATTGCCAAAAACACCAGAGCGCGCATATATAAGTTTAGTGGATTTTATGAACTTTTTGGAAACAAAACTCTTGCAAAAAAACACAAATTATTGTACAATAGCACAAATTGGTTACAAAATGTTTCAGATATGCTGAATATCCTAAGCTATGAGGTGAGCCTGTGACAAAATATGTCATAAATGGCGGAAAACCACTACACGGAGAAATTGAGATAAGCGGTGCGAAAAACGCCGCTGTTGCTATAATTCCCGCAGCACTTATGGTTGACGGTGTCTGCAGAATAGAAAACCTTCCGGAAATTTCCGATGTCAAAACATTATTGCACATACTTAAAGAAATGGGTGCAAAATTACGTGTTGTTGACAAAAGAACCCTGGATATCGATTGCTCACGCATAGGCACATCACATGCAACCTTTGACATGATGCGCCGTATAAGAGCATCATACTACATAATCGGCGCACTGCTCGGACGCTTTGGTAGAGCAGATGTCGCGATGCCCGGCGGTTGTAACTTCGGCGGAGTAAGACCTATTGATCAGCACATCAAAGGCTTTACGGCAATGGGAGCAAACGTCAAGGTTAGAAACGGTATTGTTTCCGCAGTAACAGGCGATGGCTTACGTGGTGCGACAATTTACCTCGATGTCGTTTCAGTAGGTGCAACCATTAACCTTATGCTGGGAGCGGCACTTGCACAAGGCATAACAATCATTGAAAACGCTGCAAAAGAGCCGCATATTGTCGATCTGGCAAACTTCCTGAACTCCATGGGCGCAGATATCCGTGGTGCAGGAACAAGTGTTATTAAAATCCGCGGCGTAAAACGCATGTCAGGCGGATTTTACTCGATAATTCCGGACCAGATAGAAGCCGGCACATATATGGCGGCAGTCGCAGGAGCAGGCGGAAGAGTATTAATAAAAGACGTAATCCCGAAACACCTGGAAGGCATTTCAGGCAAACTCCGTGAAATGGGAGTAACAATCGTAGATCTTGAAGATTCTATCATCGTACAAAGAGATGCTCCGCTGCTGAGAACACATATAAAAACCATGCCATACCCCGGATTCCCGACAGATATGCAGCCTCAAATCTCAACCGTACTATGTCTTGCTGAAGGTACAAGCACAGTGACCGAAGGTGTCTGGGACAACAGGTTTAAGTATGTTGACGAACTTGCAAAAATGGGAAGCTTCATACGCGTTGACGGCAGAACAGCAATTATAGAAGGCGTACCTTATCTGACGGGCGCTCCGATAAAAGCAAGCGACCTTCGGGCAGGAGCGGCTCTGGTAATAGCAGGGCTGGCAGCACATGGAAGAACAGTAATAGAAGGTGTAAACTATATAGAGCGCGGTTATGAAAAAATGACCCAAAAGCTATCATCTCTGGGGGCAGATATTAAGATAATTTTTGAGCGTGACGAACCTAGGTTTAAGAAAAAAATTGTGTAACCGACTTCACTTGCATTTGAGCGTTAAGTACGATAAAATCACGTTGCGACCGAGATTTAAGAGTAGCGTGATTTTTATTTTAGAAAGATGCAGAACGTGGAAACATTAAGTAAAAACAAATCAAAACAATCACTAACGTACTTATCGGCGATGCTCGCCACACTATTGTGGGCATCGGCATTTCCTGCTACACGATATGCTCTTCAATATTACAGCCCCGTGTCCCTAATGGTTTTGCGGTTCACGGCAGCATCTGCAACGCTAATTTTCATAGGCCTGATAAAGAAAATAAATTTACCGAAATTAAAGGATTTCCCACTGTTTGTAGCGAGTGGATTATCCGGTGTTTTCTTATACTCCTATTTATTCAACACCGGCTCCGTTAGTGTGCCGGCAGGTGTAAGCAGCTTTATTATCGCATCAGCTCCGATATTTACTCTTGTACTGACACGTGTTTTCTTAAAAGAAATCGTAAAACCCATATGTTGGGTAGGCGTGCTTATAAGCTTCATCGGTCTTGCTGCTGTCACATTGACACAGATAACAGAGTTTGTGTTTGATATCGGAGTGATACTGGTTGTATGTGCAGCACTAAGCTCCGGGATTTACAGCACGGTCATGCGTGTATTAACACAAAAATACACCGCACTTGAAGCCACAACATACACGATAATCGCAGGTACACTAGGCACTTTGCTGTTTTTACCGACAGCAATTCAAGAAATGCCTGACTCAAACGTAACCGTGAATCTGCTTGTTGTTTTTATGGGTATTTTCCCTGCAGCAATCGCATATCTTGCATGGAGCTATGCCCTGTCAAAAGCGCGTAAAACCGCACATGTCACGGTCTTTTCGTACCTGATACCTTTTATTTCAGCTTTGATTGCATACATATGGCTGCGTGAAACACTGACTATTTATGTACTGCTCGGTGGCATTGTAATAATTGCAGGAATGGTGTTGACTAATGTATTTGATAGAAAGTGAGCTCTCATAATATTAAAGTTAAATAGTAAAAATTACGATAATACATATAGAGGGAAACCTCGGAAACACCGTATTATCGACACGCTTGCCTGTTGCACAACGCCGGTTGTCGATGGGCAGCTTTTAATTGAAAGGAAAAATCCATGAGCTACTACATTGGTAATTACACATCAGTCCATCCATATCACAAAGGAAAAAAGGGTTATATTAATAAGTTTGAAAAGTCTTTAAAACTCCCGTTTCTTAATGTGTTGCAAAACAACTTGCCGGCTGCGCGGCCGGATATGGATGAAGATATAAAATTAAATGATTCCGACATAGTTATAAGCGACAACGTGCAGCTTAGCTCTGCAGTTGTCACGGCAACCGGCGCAGGCGACTCCGACCCTGCATTACACAGCGGTTAATGAAAAGACAAATTTAGTCGTTCCGCCTGAGCTTGTAACGAAAATGTCTTCATTATGGTTGTCAAGAATCATCTTTGCCAAATACAGACCAAGACCTGCACCGTCACGATCGGCACTGCGGGATTTGTCTGCTTTGTGGAATCGCTCAAAAATATGCGGCAGTTCTTCTTGCGGAATAGTTTCTCCCCGGTTTGTTATTGAAACATATACCTTTTCATCATTGTTCCATATTTCCAGCTCAATAACACTGTTGGGACTTGAAAACTTAATTGCGTTGTCTATCAAATTAAACACTACTTGCATTATCTGATCCGCTTCACCTCTTGCCATAACCTCTTCATCGGGAAGCTCTGCTTCGATGTCGAGTTTCTTTTCGTTGATTTTCCTGTCATGACTGAGAAGCGCAAGGCGCACCACTTCGGAAACATCAAAGCAGCTTTCAGTGTCTGCTTTTGTATCAGAGGTCTGTATAGTCGATATTTCAAGCATATTTCTGACAAGTCGTGATAATCGTTTTGTTTCCGAAAAAACAACGCCTAAGTACTTTTCTTCATATTCGCGAGGGATTGTCCCGTCCAGCAAGCCCTCGGCAAACCCTGTGATTACGGTCATAGGTGTTTTTAGTTCATGAGAAAGATTCGCTACAAAATCACGCCTTAATTGCTCAGAGCTTTCCAGAGAGTCTGCCATTGTATTAAATGATTCTGTAAGCTGCCCGATTTCGTCTCTTCTTCCCCGATCTCGAACACGCACCTTAAACTCTCCGCGTGCAAAACGCCTTGCGGCATTTGCAATTTCATTTATCGGCTCCACTTGCTTTTTCGTGATAAAGAGTGTTACCAAGAACGAAAAAGCCACCACACCAAGTGCAATGACTAAAAAGATGCTGTAAAAAGCACTCCACTCCTGCTGGAACACAGATATATTGCTTGTTACAAAAATATATCCGAAAACACGTGATTGTTCTTCGCTGCTCATGGTAAGAGGTTTTCCCGTTACATGACGGCGTTCCGTATAAATGCCTCCCAAGGTAGATTGAAAAACGCCGTTCTCGCCTGTTGTTACTAAATTAAGCACTTCTTCCGGAACTCCGGCTCCTAAAAAAAATAACGTTTTGTCTGAGCTTGACATAATAACGCCGTCTGTATCAGTTACAAACAGATCATACTTCGTTATGTTCGAGGTCATGGTCAGCCACATATTTAAATCAAAATCGTCAAGATTAACAGCATGGTGAAGATGTTGGGTCGTAATATACCGCCCTGTTTCATAAAGAGTGGACGTCATCATTGCTCTTTTGTCCGCCAGCGTGCGTCTATAGCTAAACGTCGTATATAAAACGCCTAGAATTGAGAAGCTGATGAGCACAATTAGCGCGGTGGCAATAAAAATACGAAAATAAATGCTGTTTCTCATAATAAGTTCAATTACGCAGGCGTACCATCGAGTTGCACATACTTAGAACATTAATACATGGTATTACATTTCATTGTACAGCTCGAACTTGTATCCTACTCCCCAAACAGTTTTGAGAGACCACTTATCACTAACATTTTCCAGCTTTTCGCGAAGTCGTTTAACATGAACATCTACGGTGCGTGAATCCCCGAAATAGTCAAAACCCCAGACTTCATCGAGCAACTGATTTCTTGTATAGACTCTGTTTGGTGATGAGGCAAGATGGAAAAGCAGCTCCATTTCTTTTGGCGGTGCGTCGACACGTTTTCCGTTGACCAGTAATTCAAATGAATCCATGTCTATAACCAGATTGTCGAATGTAAGACGTTTGTTTTCAGGACCGTTATTAGAATCAAACCTGCGCATAACCGCATGTACCCGGGCCATCAGCTCACCGACCTCAAAGGGCTTGACGATGTAGACATCGGCACCCATTTCGAGGCCCGAAACTTTATCAATTGTCTCGCCTTTGGCTGTCAGCATTATTATCGGTACGTTTGAAACTGCCCGTACTTCACGGCAAACACCCCAACCATCCAAAACGGGCATCATGATATCAAGCAGGATTAAGTCGGGCTTGACTTGCTGGAATTTCTCCAGACCTACTGCACCGTTTTCCGCAATTGTTACAACAAAGCCATCTTTTTCGAGGTACAAACGTAACAATTCCGCAATATTGTTGTCATCCTCAATTATTAGTACTTTCTTTGCCATTTTGCCTGTCTCCTCATTTTCCTATTTTATATCAATCTTGTTTCCAGTGGTGAACAAATTGGAAACAAAACCTCTTGCGTTTTTTGTGAATCTTGTATAGTATTAACTTATCACTTTCGGAGGTAAATGTAAATGAAAATCGGTTTTCTTACAAGCGGTGGAGATTGTCAAGGTCTGAATGCTGCACTTCGTGGTGTGGCAAAAACTCTGTTCGGCGCAGTTCCGTATGTTGAAATATACGGAATACAGGACGGTTTCGCAGGGCTTATCGACTGCAATTGGCGAAAAATGGAGCAACATGAGTTTTCGGGAATTCTTCGTGAGGGCGGTACAATTCTCGGAACATCCAGACAACCTTTTAAAACTATTCGCAACTTCGATGACAGTAAAAACACAGATAGATTGACAACGATGGTTCGAAATTACCATAAAGAGTATTTTGATGCGCTGGTCATCCTCGGCGGAAACGGTACTCATAAAACAGCTTATGCGTTGAGTCAGTACGGTATTAATATCGTAACCTTGCCAAAAACTATAGATAATGACCTTTACGGCACGGATTATTCCTTCGGATTTAACAGTGCTGTGTCAAAAGCTACAGATGTTTTGGATACTCTGCATTCAACAGCAGCTTCACACGGACGCATATTTGTTTGTGAACTAATGGGACATAAGGCAGGGTGGGTGGCTCTGTATGCCGGCATAGCAGGCGGTGCCGATGTTATTCTTATTCCCGAAATTCCATACTCTGTTGACAGTGTATTGGAAGTTATAGATAAACGCAACCAATCAGGCAAAAACTTTTCGATTATAGCTATTGCAGAAGGTGCAATTACATGCGAAGAAGCACAGCAACCAAAAAGTGAGAGAAGAGTGGGTGATATTTCTCCCGGGATGCAACTGGTACGTGTTCTTGATGAAAAATTGAACCAGGATGTCAGATTAACCATACCGGGTCATTTCCAGCGTGGCGGCGACCCGACTCCCTCGGACAGGGTTTTTTGCTCACGCCTTGGCGCAATGGCCGGAGAACTTGTGCTGCAAAGAAAATTCGGCTACATGGTAGCACTCCAAGGCCTCTCTATCGGAGCAGTGCCTCTGAGTGAAGTCGCCGGAAAACTAAAAACCGTGCCGCTAGACAGTGAGATTTTAAAACAAACTCGATTGTTGGGTATATCTTTGGGCGACTGATTGAGTTCACAGTTGATATAATTAGGGTGTTCCCAACCCTGTCATTCTGCGCATTAGTCGCAGAATCTATTGTTGTGTGCAGGTGTTTTCCCGAACATATAACTTAATTGTAACATGGATTCTGCGACTACGCGCAGAATGACGTGCTGGTTTCTGTGAATAGTTACGTGACTGGTGACGTTCTCTACATAGTAGGAATTCCATGGTTTTTCAGTTCTTTTTTTAACTCGGGGATTTTTACTTCCCCGTAGTGGAAAATTGAAGCTGCCAATCCTGCATCTATTTCGGGGATGGCTTTGAAAAGCTTGATGAAATCATCAATGCAACCTGCTCCGCCCGAAGCAACGACCGGTATTGAAACCACATCACAAACGGCTTCAAGCATGGGTATATCAAAACCGCCTTTAACGCCATCGGTGTCGATACTGTTGACAACAATTTCCCCTGCACCATTACCTGCTCCGCGCTTAAACCATTCGACAGCATCGAGTCCCGTATCCTCTCTGCCGCCACTTGCAAAAACATGATAGTTGCCACCTACACGTTTTACATCTGCCGCGAAGACAATCGTTTGGCTTCCGTATTTTGTTGCAGCCTCGCTAATTAAACCGGGGTTTTTAATTACTCCGGAATTTATACTGACCTTATCTGCCCCCAGGTCGAGAATTCTGCCAAAGTCGTCGATTGTAAGTATACCGCCGCCCACGGTCAAAGGAATAGAGATGCACTTAACGACTTGCTTCAAAAGATCGGTTGGCAACCCGCGGTTTTCAACCGATGCAGTGATATCATAAAAAACCAGCTCATCAGCACCATCTTTATTATATCGCTTTGCAAGCTCAACAGGCGACGCTACATCACTTAAACCTTCAAACTGAACACCCTTAACAACGCGCCCATCTTTAATATCAAGGCATGGGATTATTCTTTTAACTGACATAAATACACCTTCGTTTCTGTGTTTTGTTTTTTCCTTGCCCCCTTCGCTCACGAAGGGGGTGGCTCCGCAGAGCCGGGGGTTGTCCTTCCAATCGCTTCTCTCAAATCAATAGATCCTGCATACAGCGCTTTGCCTAAAATTGCACCGTCCATGCCGAGTTTTGAAAGCAAACCAATCTCTTCAAGAGATGTCACTCCACCCGATGCAATAAGACTAATGGATAGTTTTGACCGCAGTGTTTGATATAGCTCAATATTTGTCCCGCATAGCATACCATCTTTTGATATGTCTGTACAGATAATTGTTTGCACCCCAAGCTCGCTAACTGTTTCACAAAAGGCGAGCGCATCTTCGTTTGAAACCTCCGTCCAGCCTTTTATCGCAACAAGTCCGTTTTTTATATCTATTGAAACTGCAATTGCATCTTGGTATTTCTTAACCATTTCCTGCAGAAATCCCGGTTCAGATACTACTGCGGTACCCAATATGACACGCTTTACGCCTGTACTCAGATATTTATCTATTGTTTCAGGTGTCCTGATTCCTCCGCCAACTTGTATAAACAAACCGGATACAGAAGCTATGCTTTCTATAACCTGATAATTTGCGGGTATACCGGTCCGTGCTCCTTCAAGGTCAACAATATGTAAGGCTGTTGCACCTGCACTCTTGAATCCGAGAGCAACAGATACAGGATCCTCGCTGTAAACGGTCATCCGGTCATAATCGCCTCTTTGTAAGCGAACCGCTTTGCCTTCGAATATGTCGATTGCGGGGTAAATAATCATCACACCAGAACTCCTTTAGTTGACGGTATTTCATCGCTAAACTCATTGTCTATTTTCACTGCTGCCCGCAACGTACGAGCAAGCGCTTTGAAGCAAGCCTCTAAAATGTGGTGAGCGTTCTTACCCTCGAGCATACGAAGATGCAAGGTAACACCTGCTTTTCTGACAAATGCCTGCAGAAATTCCTCAAAAAGCTCTGTATCCATAGTCCCTACCGCACGGTCGGGCAGTTCTATATCCAGACTCAAATAGCTTCGCCCGGAAACATCCACCGCACAAAGAACAAGAGCTTCATCCATTGGCAAGGTAACATCGCTATACCGGCAAATACCTCTTGCATCACCCAAAGCCTGTGAAAAAGCATCGCCGAGACAAATGCCGATATCTTCAACAGAATGATGGAAATCTACATGCGTATCGCCCTTACATGTTACATCGAGATCAAACTTACCATGCCTTGAAAATAACTCAAGCATATGATCAAGAAAACCGACCCCTGTGTCGACGGCACTTTTGCCCGTTCCATCAAGATTAAGCGATAGTTTGATTTTTGTTTCCGATGTGCTGCGGGATATTTCACTTTTTCTCATAACTTTTTTTCTCCTTTTTTGTGCGCAAATCTTTAAGTCCAATCTGACCTATCGCAGTAATAAGCGCGTCCATCTGCTCCCTTGTTCCTATTGTTATCCTGACATAATCAAATATGCGTGGTTTGTTCCATTGCCGGATTAAAATTCCCATGTCTTTTAGTTTTGAATAAAGGTCAAAGCCGCCGATGTCAGGGTGTTTGCAAAATAGAAAGTTTGCTTTTGAATCTGTTAGTGTGAATCCCAGTTCCTCCAGCTTCTTATGAGTATATTCCCGAACTTCGATAATTTCGTTGCGCTTTTGTACAAAATGCGCTTCGTTATTCAGTGCTGCTTCGCCCAGAACCTGTGTTAGTCTGTTTACGTTATATGGATTAAACGAATACTTCATTTTATTGAGGTCTTCAATTAGCGGTGTCGAGCCTATTGCAAACCCTAGTCTTGCTCCAGCCATTGAACGCGACTTTGAATATGTGTGTATGACAAGCAGGTTGTCATACTTTTTTGTCAACTGTACTGCGGTTTCTCCGCCAAAATCGATATATGCCTCGTCTATTGCGACTATGTAGTCGGGGTTACTTTTTGCGAGTATTTCTATATCCTCCGGCCCAAGCACAATGCCGGTCGGAGCGTTAGGGTTTGCTATGACTATGTTTTGCCCTATGCCGGTGTAGTCTTTAATATTAATAGTCAAATCATCGGCCAAAGGTATCTCTCGATACGGCACATCATAAAGCTTTGCATAGACGGGATAGAAACCGTATGTGATGTCGGGGAATACAACTCCTGCCTCAAAAAAGGCAAGAAACGTAAATGCCAGCAGCTCATCCGAACCATTTCCGATTATGACATTCTCGGGATCAACATCATAGATTTCCGAAAGCTTGTTAATCAGCCTCGATCCGTCAGGATTTGGATACAATTGCAGTTTATCGAGTTCATTCTTAACCGCGTTCGCGACAAAATCAGGCAGTGGAAAGGGCATCTCATTTGTATTAAGTTTTATATACTCCATATCGGAAGGCTGCTCTCCCGGCACATAAGCATCCATAGACGCAAATCGCCTTGCAATAAACCTGCTCATAAATAACCTCATTACTTTGCGCGCAACGGGAAAAGGTAGAACATCGAGAAACGGTGTTCTGTTTTTTCGCATCTCCAACGTTTTTCATTCTACTACAGATTGATGATATTATCCAGTTGTTTTTATAGAAGCGAAACCGTCAGGTTTTGCTTAAAGGATGGATATATCCATCCTCGAGGCTTGGGGGACACATTTCATCCCTTTAGGGTGAAAAGGTTTTACCACCAACAAGCGGGTATTGAATCTACACACGCTTTCTTTTCCGGCGTGCGTAAACACCAAGACCGATGACAATAGTAACTGCCGCACATCCTATTAGTACCCATATTAAAGTGCTTCCGGTATCATTATTTTGTGTACCTGCTGTTACAGGCAGAGTAGGAGTTTCCGGCAAGGATGGAGTTATTGGCTCAGCGGGAGTTATTGAGTCAATCATATCACCGTTATCCGAAGCAGTATCAACTTGTATATCATTAACAGGTGTCTCTTCTGTTATAACATACCTTGAGGCGTAACTTACTGAGATTGTTACTGACCCGTCAGCATTTACTTTCATGTAATCCTTTTCGGTAATCACTCCATCTGTTGTAATATGGTACAATTGAGCGTTGCTGATATCTATACCGGCTTCGGCTAACTTATCAGCAGATATATCAAAGCTCATTGTGAATCCAAAATTACCGTGAGATGATGGCGAAATGACGATGGAATTAGCGGGGATATGTACAGTATTAACTGTCGCCGCTGTGTCCGTAACAGAAGCATCAATGTGTAAATTGAGTGTAATCGCATTATCGGTAATCAACTCCGGATCTATTCTTATAATCAATCCGTTTGTCAGCTCGATTTCCAGTATTTTTCCACTTTCTCTAATTGCTTGCAGGGATTCTGCACTTATTACAGTCGAATCACCCTCGCTCAGCTTGATGAAGGGGGTTTCGCTTTGGAGTGCGTTTGCCACTGAATCTTCCGGGATATACACAGACACCTCCGGTGTTGTTGTTGGCGCAGGAATTGGTGTCGGTGTTGGTGCTGATGGCGATGACTGCGTTGTTGGGGGTGTTGCAGGCGGGATTGCGGGTGGTGTCGCAGGCTGTTGTGTCGGTGGGGGTTCCGGTGTCGGTCCGGGTGTCTCGGGCGGGGTTGCGGGTGGTGTCGCAGGCTGTTGTGTCGGCGGGGGTTCCGGTGTCGGTTCGGATGTCACGGGTGGCTGTACTGTGAACAGGGGTAAGGTCACACTTGCACTAACCTCGCCGCTTGTGTTATAGCCGGGTTTTACTGCCATACGTTTATAGCCTGTTACTTGCGTATTGGGTGTAAGCCCGGTTCGTACATTTTCAATCCCCCAGTCTTCGTAAGCGCCGTCAACCGCAAATCTATACTCCGCACCCGGCGTTGCCGGAATTGTCACAGTATAGCTTGTGTTGCCCACAGGGGTTACTTGTAAAGCAAACGGCGCGGGTGTGTCCTGGCTTTGAATCCCTGTGTTTACCGTTATGCTTCCAACATCCGATGCAAAATGGGTTTGTGTTTCAAGGAAGCGGATAAATAAAATCACACCTTCGGCGTTGTTTGATACGAATGTCCGTACGTTGCTCCATTCGCCGTCGATATTAAACCGATATTCCGCGCCTGCGACTTCCGTAATGGTGATAGTCTTGGGAAAATCGCCGGAACTTATAGAGAAGTTAAGAGCGGGGGCGGCTTGAGCGGCTTTAGCAACCGCCGCCGTCGGGTTTGAATCAAGATTATTATTACAATTCGCCGCCGAAACCCTTACAACTATCATTTTACCTATATCCGCTTCAACCAACGTATAGGATGGGCTTGTCGCGCCGGAGATACCGAGCCAAACTCCTCCGCCAGCTTCTCTAAGCCACTCATAAGTCAGCGTACCGAGCGCGACGCTTGGCGTGGAAGTCAAGCCCGTTGTTCCCGCCGTCAGCGTTTGCCCGAATACGGCGTTGCCACTGATTGTCACCGTTCCGCTGAGGGTTGCTTTGTCGGTGGTGATGGTCGCGCTTGCATTACTTACGGGCGAAGTGTTATGCGTTGCTGTTTCTTTGATACGGGCATAGAACGTATAGCCTGTATTGGGGGTAAGGCCGCTGAACGTGGGCGAATCCTGCCACGCACTGCTTGTGCCTTGCCTGTATTCTGCGCCCGCTATGGTGTTCAGCGTGATGCTCGTCGCTGACGGGCTTCCGCTTACCGTAGGCGCGGATGGCGCGGTTTGATTTGCTTTTGCCACATTTACCGTGATGTTACCCGTTACGGGGAGATAATTACCGCTTGTATCGGTGTAGGTTGCGGCAAAAGATTGATTGTTTCCCGCGCTTAAAGTTGTTCCGGGGGTATTCCATGTATAACCCGCAGGGGGTGGTAGATCACTTAAGGTCAGCGTCGGCGTATATGTCGTGTTGATTGCCGCAGGATTTCCGAAAATTCCTGTCGCTTGCGAAATTGTTTGCGTGGGGATTGTAACAACGGAACCCGTCAGCTGATAGTTATTCGCTTTTGCTGTACCTTTAAGCGCAACAAATCCCATAACATCGGATGGCCCGGCGTCTGCGCCGTTTTGGTAGCGCGCGTTGGTTACTTCATAATCCACGCCGATTTCCAAAGTTTCACCGTTTTGCAATCCGCCGAAGGTTACCGCCGTAACCGTTGCCGTGTCTGTGCCGTCGTAGCTTTTCAGCGTGACCGTGCCGCCGTCCAATGTCAGCGGAGCTTGGGCGATGGTGTATGTGCCGAGCGTAACCGTTGCTGCGCTGTAAAGCGTAGATTGTGCAATATCGGCGGTTACGGTGTATGTCCCCGCGTTGGTGGGGATAGTTTCCGAACCGTTATATTTGACGGTAATTGCTCCTAAATTGGCTGCGGTAGTTACATTTCCTATCCCCTGCAGACTGCCGTTGTAGATATGGTCTGTGGGAATGTTGAAAGTCAGGTCGCCAACGACGGGTGTTCGTCTGTTTATCGTTAGCTGAACAATGTCGCTGTATGAAATGCTTTTCACGCCGCCGCTGTGTGTGTTTGTGACTACACAATAAACATACCACGTTCTTTCGGAAAGAGCCGTTTGAAAAATCGCGTTTTCCGCAAAATTATCGAATTTAACGCCGCCCGTATAACTATTGATGCTATTACTGTACCATTCATAAGAAAGCGTACCGCCGTTTGGTGACGTTGCCACTACGGTAAAGGTAACCGTGCTGCCAACCAAATAAGTGTCGCTTGAATGGGTTATATCGGTTATTACAGGCCCGTTAGGGTCGGGGAGTACGTTAATTGTGAACGTCACGGGAGCGGAAGGCACTCCGTTTACGGTGTAGACAAGCGTAAACATGAATGTTCCTAATGTGTTAGGCACTCCTCCCATATAATATCCCGATGGGTTTAATCCTGTCATTCCCGTCGGAAGTGAGCCGTCAACAACGCTAAAAACACCACCTGCCGGAGTAGCGGTTATTGGGGTCGTCCAAAAAGGTGAACCGATTACCAAGTCCGGCAGATTGCCCGCAGGAGTCGTGATTTGCGGAGGGTGAGCGGGGCAGACGACGCAAGTTTTTTGCAATGTTTCACCGCAAGTCGCGCATACCGTACAGTCGGCGGGGTCTGGAGTGCAGACATCACAGTCGTCAGCCGCCATTGCCGCCGCAGGTAGTAGCATGACGAGCATACACAGCATCAGCACGCACGCGAGGGCGCGTCTTGGCAGTCTTGACATGTTTCTTTCGTGCTTTTGCATACAGACTCCGGTTGTAGATTTGATTTTCATTATCTTTCCTTCCTTTCAAGGCGAAAGACCCGCGTACAGGCGAGTCTTTTTGTTTTTCGTTTCCATTATAGCATTTTCAGTTCCCAAAACGGCTTCGTTCACCAAAATGTTATCGGGATTTTGAGTATTTTTACTTTTCCACGTT
>WRDH01000060.1 GCA_009783555.1 Oscillospiraceae bacterium | reverse complement strand
TTTTGCTACCAGCGAAGATCCTTCTGCGCATGACGAGATACATATTCTTTCTATCGATTCCAACGAAGACTTTATCCGGGCAATAAATCAACATCAAAGAAACCCGCAAATATTTCACGGTCTCCATATAGAGCCTGAAATAATACGGTTGTCCGGCGCTGAGTACCAATATCTTTCTATTGCGCCCATTCCTAATACCAATTGGCTTGTGGTTACGTTTTACAGCTCTGCGGCGCTATTTAACATAACAAATATGTTGCCGCCAATCATGGGTGTTGCTTTGGCATTTCTATTTTTCGCGTTTATAAATATCGCATTTATACAATTGTTGGTTCTTAAGCCGTTAAATCTGCTAACGCGTAGTGTTTCGCAATCCGTTCATGATGTAAACAATGTTTACGGCATAAAACGTGATGACGAAATAGGAGCACTGTCACGTGCCATGTCGGAAACTTATACTCAGCTTGAGGCCGCAAATCGTTCCAAATCCGAATTCCTTGCCAACATGAGCCACGAGATTCGCACGCCTATGAACGCTATTATCGGCGCAACAGAAATTATGATGCAAAATAAGCTCCCCACAGAAGTAGAAGAAGGCTTGTTGACCATCTACAACTCATGCGATTTGCTTCTCGGCATCATCAACGATATTCTGGATTTTTCAAAAATAGAGGCGGGCAAACTGGATATCTCGCTAAAACAGTATGAAATCGCAAGCTTAATCAATGACTCGGTGCATTTGAACATGATGTTAATTAACAGCAAGCCCATCGAGTTTGAAGTTTTAGTCGACGAAAATTTACCGGCAAAATTAGTCGGTGATGAGCTTCGTATCAAACAAATTTTAAACAATTTGCTTTCCAATTCGTTTAAATATACAGATTCCGGTACAGTAACACTTTCGATTTCTTATGAAAAACCGGAAGGCGACAATATAATTTTGCTGCTTCGTGTTCAAGATACCGGACACGGTATGACGAATGAGCAGCAGGTAAAATTATTCAGTGAGTATACGCGCTTTTACAATGAAAAAAATACAACCGTAATCGGCACGGGATTGGGCTTGACGATTACACAACGTTTGGTAAATCTTATGGACGGCGAAATAATTGTAGAAAGCGAACTCGAGCGCGGTTCAACGTTTACGGTTAGATTACCGCAAAAAACGGTGGATACGGAAATACTCGGTTTTGAAATGGCGGAAAATCTGCGCCGGTTCCGCATGAGTTATATAAAACTGAATATGAAAAACAGAATAACGCGTACTCCAATGCCTTACGGAAAGGTTTTAATCGTTGACGATGTGGAAACAAATTTATATGTAGCGTCGGGTCTTATGAATCTGTACAAACTCCAAATCGACATGGTGGTAGGCGGACGCGGAGCAATCAAAAGAGTAGAAGACGGCATGGTGTACGACATTATTTTTATGGATCATATGATGCCGGAAATGGACGGCATGGAAGTAACGAAATATTTGCGGGACACAGGTTATAACGCACCTATAGTGGCATTGACCGCAAACGCAGTTGCAGGGCAGGCGGATATATTTATCAGCAACGGCTTCGACGATTTCATCTCTAAACCGATAGATACACGTCAACTGGATATAATTTTGAATAAATACATACGCGACAAGCAACCGCCGGAAGTTCTTGAAGCCGCCAAACAACAAGAAGAAAGCAGAATCGCCGAATTGTATACTGAGGAACACGAGGACGTATCCCCTCGATTGATAGAATCGTTTGTTAGAGATGCCCGCAAAACCATTACGGAAATAGAAGAAATTTATTATAATTCCGACCTGGAAAATGAAGCAACCATACGCCTTTTTACAATTTTGACGCACGGAATCAAAAGCGCGCTTATAAATATCGGAAAACCAAAATTGTCGGAATTAGCTTCCATATTGGAAACCGGCTTGAGAGAGAAAAATGTAAGTATAATAAAAAAATCTACTCCCGACTTTTTATACGATTTATGCAGGCTTGTGGAGGAATTGGAAGAAAGCAACTTAAGCGGTGATATGGCCGGTTCGGAAGTAAACGCAGAGAATATGCGCGAGGAGTTAACAGCCGTCAACAAGATGTGTTCCGAATTCAACAGGAAGGAAGCATTGGACATACTTGACGGCATGAATGATTATTCCAACGATACCGGAATGGTTCTTGAAAAAATAAAAGAACAGGTTCTCTCTTGCGAATACAAAAAAGCAGGCGATATTATCTCGGCATACCTGACCATTTTAAATGTGCCGGTTGATGATTTGGACACGGCAAAAGGACTCAAGCGGTATGAGTTCGACGCAGACACATATATGAATATTCTTAAATCATACACTAAAAGCATACATCCCATGCTTGGTTCAATAGAGAATGTGAGCAGGGAAAGTCTCGCGGAATATAAAATACTCGTTCACGGTATAAAAGGTGCAAGCTTTGGGATTCATGCCGAAAAGATTGCCGAAAAAGCCGAAGCTCTTGAAAAGGCATCAAAAGACGGAGATTTCGAATATGTAATCAAAAACAATCCGGAATTCGTCGAAGATTTATCGAAATTGCTGAATAATATTGATGCTCTTTTTTCAACCGGAAACGACGAAATTCTCAAGCCGGTAAAAGATAAACCCGACGATGAATTGCTTTCAAAACTTCTTGAAGCTTGTGAAAGTTTTGATATTGATGAAGCCGATGCCGTGTTATCGGAAATTGAGAAATACAATTATGAATCCGATGCAGGTCTTTCGAGTTGGCTGCGGGAGAATATTGAAACGATGAACTATTCTGCAATTATTAAAAAATTAACTTAATCTTATCAGAGTTAAACAAGGGGTAGAGTTGTGAAAAAAACAATCTTTGTTGTTGATGACGGCATTACAAACCTCAGCATGGTTGAAAATGCCTTGCACGAATATTATCGTGTTGTATCTTTAACCTCCGCTTCAAAAATGTTCGAGGCCTTAGAGCACTTTAAAGCAGACATGATATTGCTGGATATAGAAATGCCGGATATGAGTGGTTTTGATGCAATACGGAAATTAAAAGACAGTATTACACACGCCAAAATACCTGTAATCTTCCTCTCAAGCGTATCCGATACCGCAAGCGAAGCTCATGGCATTAAATTGGGGGCTGTGGATTTTGTTTTGAAACCGTTTTGCGAAGCAGTTCTTTTAAACCGGATAAAAACCCATTTGCATATTGACGAAATAATCCGTAACCGCACCGAAGAGTTGGTTGCACAAGCAGATGAATTACTGCTGCTCCGAAACGGCATTGTTTTTACCATGGCTGATCTTGTAGAAAACCGTGATAAATGTACCGGCGGGCACATCGACCGTACAGCAGAGTATATGAAAATACTTCTGACCGAAATGACAACACATGGGTTATACGCTGACGAAATGAGCGGATTAGATTTAGACTTGGTAATTTTATCGGCACGTCTTCATGATATAGGAAAGATTGCAATATCTGATTCTATTTTAAACAAGCCGGGTAAATTGACACAAGAAGAATTCGAAATAATGAAAACTCATACCGCGGAAGGCGAAGACATTATAGCAAGAGCAATTGACCGCACGGGAAATACCGAATTCTTATTATGCGCAAAAGTAATTGCGGCTTATCATCATGAACGTTGGAACGGCATGGGTTATCCCTATGGATTGGCAGGAGTCGATATCCCGCTTCTAGGACGCATAGTAGCAGTTATTGACGTGTACGATGCACTTGTTTCCGAGCGTCCGTATAAAAAGGCATTTACGCATGAAGAAGCTCTTAATATTATTGAGAAAGAATCAGGGCAGCATTTCGACCCGCTAATAGCAAATATTTTTGTTGAAATATGTGAAAATGAGTTAATAAAGGTGAGATGAAGAATGTCAGAAAGTGGAAATGAGATCAAAACAATAATGGCTGTGGATGATATGCCGCTTTTTTTGAAAAGCCTAAAAGCAATGCTGCACGATATGCCGTATAAAGTTGTTTGCGTTACCTCGGCAAAAGATGCACTGCGTTTTATCGAAAACCACCAACCCGATTTGTTTATTCTGGACATCGAAATGCCGGATACAAACGGTTATCAGCTCGCAGAAAAACTCATCGGCAGCGGACAAAAAGCCCCGATAATTTTCATGACCGGAAACTCTTCACCGGAAGATAAGGAAAAAGCTCTTAGCATAGGAGCTTCGGGTTTTATTTTAAAGACTATGAATAAGGACGATGTGATAGAAGTAATTCAGAAATACATCTAAAGTTATGGTAGCCGGGTAGAGGGTATTCGGAAAATATTTATAGTTCCAGCCAATGCACTAGCACGATAGTGGAAACTTGTATTATCGGCAAAATTTGTGTGCTGACTGAAACTATAAATATTTTCCGAATACCCTCTACCCGACTACCTTTTATTCGCTGCGTAGCGCTTCTACCGGAGCTTTTCTTGCTGCCGCTGAGGCGGGGAGCAGGCCTGCTATGTAGGTTAGGAACATGCTTATTCCTATCAGTATCGGGGGTACGCCAAGCGGTAGTATTACAAGTTGTTCTATGCCGAGTTCGTTGTGTAGGATTATATTTGCCACTATAATTATGCCGCTGGTGGCGATTACGCCAATCACGCCGGCGACGAAACCTATTATAAGGGTTTCTGCATTAAATACCAACCGGATATTCCCTTTGCTCGCTCCGACTGCGCGCAGGATTCCGATTTCTTTCTTACGTTCCAGCACCGATATGAATGTTATAACACCAATCATTATTGACGATACGACCAGAGCAACCGATACAAAAGCAACAAGCGCGTAGCTTACCATGTCTATGATATCTGTGACTGTTGACATCATCAAGCCGACAAAGTCGGTGAAGTGAATCATCAGATCCGGCTCTCCCATTGCTTCCATTCTTGCGTTATAGTTATCGAGTATATCCAGAATTTCCTGCTTGGCTTCAAAGCTGCGCGGGTAGATTAGGATTTGCGCGGGAATGCTCGGATCAGCGTATCCGAGTAAATGCAGTGTTTGGTCAAAGTTGGTTTCCGTCGGATTCATTATCGACATCATAAGCTCGAATACCGCTTCTTCACTCATTTCAATTTGGAACGCATCCGTTAATAAATCAGCATCGATGGCTTGCATTGAGGATTGGATTTCTTCCGACATTTCTTCAAACGCGCTCATAATGCTTTCTTCTATTTCGCTTGTCATATTGCGCATTGCCCGCTGCATTTGACGCGACATTTGAGCCATTGACTTTTGGATAGAATCCCCTATCTGTGTTGTCATATCTTGTATGACACCTTGTATCTGCTGCTGGATCATATTAGTTATTATCGTCATATAGCCTTGCATTGCCTGCATCATAAAGTTCTGAAGCACTTCCGACATTTGTGTTTCCAGCATTGTCGGGTCGATGTTTAACTCAGCCATAGCATTAGCCATCACCTGCGGGTTTTCATTTATAAACTCCGTAAAAGCCGTTACTAAAACACCTGCATCGATTGGAGGTACAAGCGCAAGCGGATTATTCGCCATAAGCCATGGGAAAAACTGACCCAGAACGCCCGACATCGCTCCCGTCAACTCCTGAGCTGTAACTCCGGTCGCCGCTGCCATGGCTTCCACCAGTGCCGCAAGATCCAGTTGCATGGGCGGCATATCAGTCAAATCAAAGTTTAAATCACCCATATCCATGTTCAAGTCGCCAAAGTCTAAACTCCCGATGTTAAAACTGCCCATGTCAAACCCGCTAAGATCAATATTGTCCAGACCGAGGTCCATTTCACTGAAATCGAACGATGATAGTGCATTATCAAGCTCCAGGACATCGCGGAAAATATCCTCATCAACCGATATAATTCTGGAAAAATCAAATACGGTCTCCGGATTTTCCTTCTCATCTTCAAAAGTTCTTCTTGTCAGGACATTGACTTCAGGATTTTCAAGCTGCTCTCTTACAATTCTTGTTTCACCGGCTGTACGCATCAGGTATTCTATTAGCTCGGGAGTGTAATTTACCCCCATTGACAGAACTGTGGTCGAGGCATCCTGACGCGGGTGCACGATTCCGACGATTCTTAAATCCATGCTGTTCTCAAGCAGTTCTTCCATAAACTCAGTATCGCCCGATTTATCTACCCAAACGTCAAATAATTCGTCAAATTGGAACAAGTGTGCGGGGTGGACGACTTTAAATGACGTGTTCAGGAATGTGTCGTATGTATAGAAGCCTTGACTTTCGGATATTTCGATTTCTATATCTGTCCTGTTCATAACTGCTTCGAGCATCGCGCGCATTTCCGCACGGTCTCGCAATCCCATAGAGTACAGAACAAAATCCGTCACCCCTCTGCCGTGGCTGACAACAAGAACAGCTTCATCATGGCTTGTCGGCCAGTGACCTGCCAATATATCGTATTGGTTTTCGTATAAGACAGGATTGTTCGGCATTTCAAAAAACACGTTCATGGTCGGCATAAAGCCCATACCACCGACACCGCCCATGCTGTCATTGCCGCCCATCAGACTGCTGAATATTGAGTCGGGGTTTACTTGATCTATGCCGTTTGATGTGTCTGCAAGAAATATCTGCGGTACAATATCGTATAAGTAATGGATTGTGCTTGCATATCTGTCAAGTGTTTCCATATTTTCTTCAAAATACGCTTTTAATGCTCCAAGATCATTTGTGCTTTGAGTCGCAAAAACGCTTTCCATGATTCGAAATTCGCGAATCCCTTCCGGTCGCTCGGGTCTCGGCTCACGGGGTCTGTGATCATTATCTCCGTTATCATCGTTACCGCCGAAGAAGCCCGACAGGTCGAAACCCTGATCCTGTATGGCAAGCGGGTATATGCTGAGTGTTTCTTCTTCTATGTTTTTTATGTATTCATTTATACCGTTTGATAGTGCCAGTATTGTCGCAATGCCGATTATACCGATGGAGCCTGCAAAGGCTGTTGTTATCGTGCGTCCTTTTTTTGTCATCAGATTGCTGAATGATAGCATTATTGCAGTCCAAAATGACATGCTTGCTTTGCGCGGTTCGTTACCGACACGCCCGTCTTCCGATGAAGGGTCGTAAGGGTTTGAATCCGATGTCACTTTCCCGTCCGTGAGATGGACAAGGCGGTTGGCATACTTCTCTGCAAGCTCGTTGTTATGCGTGACCATTATGACCAGACGGTTTTTTGCGATTTTTGTCAGCAGCTCCATAACCTGTTTGCCTGTTGTGGTATCAAGTGCTCCGGTCGGTTCGTCGGCAAGCAGTATTTCCGGGTCGTTTATCAATGCTCGCGCTATAGCCACACGTTGCATTTGCCCGCCGCTGAGCTGAGTGGGTTTTTTGCGGATATGGTCGCCCAATCCGACTTCCTCCAGTGCCTGCTTGGCACGTCTACGCCGCTCCGCTCTACGGACACCGCTCAGTGTTAATGCAAGCTCGACATTAGCCAGTACACTTTGGTGAGGTATCAGGTTATAGCTTTGGAAGACAAAGCCGATACGGTTGTTTCTGTAGGTGTCCCAATCGCTTGCTTTATAGTTTTTTGTTGAGATGTTGTCTATCTCCAGGTCGCCTTCGTCGTATCTGTCAAGACCGCCGACGATATTGAGCATCGTTGTTTTCCCGGAGCCTGACGGACCCAGGACGGCAGCAAATTCATTATTGCGAAACGCAATAGAAACGCCGTCTAACGCGTTTTGCGTAAAGCCGGCGGTTGTGTATGATTTCCTTATACTTTTCAATCGCAGCATATATTTATGATGTTCCTTCTAAATGTGTTACGAATATCAGACATATCATGTTTCACGGTTTCCGTTTAAACGGGGAGTGAAACGATATCATTAAATCAATAATATGATAACCGCTATACGGATGCGGTTACCATATTACTATATACTAATGAACTGGTTATGAACAGTGTTATTATTAACAAATAATTGATTTATGCTGAGAGTCCTATTTTTTCACCATATCCATCAGCTCCGGGATGGTGTGCCAGCTTCTTGTTTTGGGCGGATAGTCAAATATGATACGTCTGCTGAAAATATCGTCGAACATATCATCATCTATGGTAATAACTCCAAGGTAGTGCTTTTTCAGAATCTGTAAGGGGTGATCCTGTGGGATTGCGTCTTCATAGCGGCATAATTTAGACTCATGCGGGTGTGCGTGTGTAAATAAGCCGTTTGAATCAAACCCGTCAACAGTATAGAAGTTTTCACCGCTCTCCGGTTGATTGTCAATTGGAGAGCTTGACATTATTAAAAACCGTTTCGGCCAGTTTTCACGTTTTCCGGGAGCATGGGATACAACATAGATTAACTCGTTTTCATCATTAGCAACAGTCACGAAATCGCCTACGTTGAACTTGCAGCCTGCATCATCTGCTTCATCGCCCGGGAAACGTACAGTGCTGTAGAAATCTACATTATCTCCTTTGCGAATCGCTTTGTTTTCGATTCGCTCGCGCAATATGCCTTTGTGATTGAAATGCCATCGCACAAACTCTTCCCACCAACCATCTTCTCTGCGCGCTACCCCGGGATTATACTCGTATATAATGAATTGATAGCCGACATCTTCCGCGATATCATCCTTACTCCAATGGTCACTGAAAAACTCTTGCAGCTCCGCAAAGCGTTCATCAAGAGCCTTTACACCGGCAGCAACCGCTTCATCCAGCGTATAGAATACATCGCTTGCTCCCCATTGTTTAATAATCACCTTCGGTCTTATGGTCTCCTCCGTTGCCAGAAAAATATGAAATACTGTTTCTTTATCTGTGTTCATGTGTTCTCCTTCTGTTTTTCCTCTCAACACCACTTTATTTCTTTCTCGTTTTCGTTTCTCCCAATGCTTGAAATACATACTTATAGCAAGTCCAATTTGGGAAGTATCTCGGGTCTGTTGATATACCGTTGTCATGTCCTTCAAAGTGCTGACACAGTGCTGCTGCGACTCCTGCTGAGCGTGATTGACCGAACTCGCAATGTATTAAAAACCGCTCTACCTTATCGTAGTTTTCCAGAGCGAACTTTGCTATTTCTTGTGCGTTTGTTTTCGTTATACAATTGTAACCCCGCTCGATAACATCATCGAATTGGATGTGCAGCACCGCATGAATCCAGCTTGCGGGGTAAAACTCGTTTTGTTCATCTCCGACATCAGTAATTGAGATAATTGCTGTAGTTGGAGAGCCGGTTTCGCCGGACGCATAACGAGCTTCTTTACGATTCATTATTTCATAATCCATTCGTTAGCCTTTCATTAATTCTAATAATTGTTCGTATTTATCATCCGTTATAAAAACGGTGCGATTTAGCTCCTGTTGTCGTTCAAGTTCTTCCTCGCGTATTTTAAGCAGATTGTGCATAGGGTCGTCCGGCAATAGCTCACCGTCATGCTCGGTGTCATATTTGCGAAGGTATCGCTCGTGTAAGTGCACAGCCCTGTAGTTGCCCCGTTCATCGTACCGGCCGAGTTCGTAATGGTTATACCAAAATGCTCTTTTGCAGTCGCACTTTTTACCCGGTGCCTCTGCTACAACATATATAATGTCTTCAAAAAGACCGTTTTTTATATAATGTAGCTCGTCCGGATTATGACCCTCACAATAAAATTCCCTTATTCCATACCATCGGGAATCGACTACTCTCACAAACTCGCCGACTTTGAATTTCGTTCCGGCATCCTCCGCGTCGTCCTCCGGAAAGCTTAAATCGCGGTGGTAATACAGCCTTTCATCATTTTCATAGATATCTTCGCCATAATGATGCGCGCGATATCGAAGATTCCCCGCATAATCATAATTCCATTCAACATAGTCATCCCAATGAGAGCCCTCTCTTTTACGTACGATCACATCCTCGCTATCAATTCCAAAAGAGTCCGAATATTTTGAATCATAGAAATCTTGGTTGCGGCTGACATCGGGGTCAAGCTCTAAAACCTTAAAGTCATACTCAACGATTTTATATGAGATTTCGGAAAGTGTCCATTCTTCAAACAGCTTCGATCTGACTTTTTCCAGTTTCTTCTTCATTTCTTTTCTCCCGAAGGAAACAGCCTTCTCCAATGAGGTGAACACATCGGACAGATGCCACTCCCGGATTAAGAAATCTTCAAATTCGGGTTGTCGATGTGCGGCTTTTGGACATACTGCGAGTTGCAACAGATACACTTTTCCGGATTTTTCACTCATTATTTTTATCCTCCTCTATTTTTCCCTTTATCAGATTATCTATTCGTATTATAGCGATTTCGATGGGCAATTTTTGGCACATGAATTTAACAGCACAACTATTATCTGTGCTGTAATGCATTATGAAAAATAATATGTTCGTGCTGTATTATCGGCGCATGTCTTTCTCCTTTTCCCGGACATCAGTCTGTTGACACCGAACCATCACTACCGCTACATAAACTCTTCGAGTTCCAAGTAGAGGAAGCGTATCTTGTCAACCCTTTCATCTGTGTGGAAGTGCCCGCAATACCAGCGCGAGTAAGTAAGCTTGCTTTCGATTTTTGCGAGCCATTTTTCAGTTGTATTGTCAACTGAGTGTTCAGCCTCACGGGATAAAGGAAGTAACGAGCTCAAAGGCATGTGATTATATGGACAGGTATGTGATAACACTACATCAACTTTCCAGTTCTCAACTTCCAACCGTTCTTCGATATAAGCCATGATTTCAGGCGATGGTTGTTCATCTTCCCACCAGTTAACCCCTCGTGTTCGAAGGTGCTTATCTATGCTGTTTGCACCGCCTATAACCATGCAGCGAAACCCGTCCAGTTCATAAATTTCACCGTCTTTAGCAAATAAAAGATTTGGAAACTCCGGTTCCCAAAACACAGTACCGCCGTTCCATTCTTTTGTTTCATATGAGCCGATATTTTCCGGTCGCATTTCATGATTACCATATATGCAAAACAGATTAATCGGCAGTTCACTAAGCTCTTGCTTCAACGCAGAGTCTGCTGCATAACCATGATAGTTAATACCAACATCACCGAGTATAATTAACACATCATCAGGACTTTCTGTATAATATATCAACTCTTCCAGCCGATCAAAATCACGATGTGTATCTCCGGTAATATAAATCATAAACTTTACCCTTTCTACGAATCCTCTTTTTGCTTCTTTGCTTTCGATGCCAGTTTTAGTATGTCTCTCAGGCTTACAGGGTGGAAATCATGCAGGTCTACACCAACATTATACGCAAGTCCCATATGATTAGGCAAACGTATTCCCGACTTCCTATTGTTATGGATATGACCATACAGGTGAATTGCACCTCTGAAATAACAATCCCATTCAAGAATCGGGTAGTGGAAAAGCACGATTCTATGACCTTCGTATTCCAGTACACGATATTTCTTTTTCCATTCAAAACCGCCGGGTCTAAGAACGTAATAGTCCTTGACCCATTCAAAATCATCCATATAAGGCTCAAACTTATCTAAGAACTTGTCATGATTGCCTCGTATTAAGTACTTCTTTCCTTGTAAGCACGATAAGTACCTGTGTGCATCCTCAGCACTGCCCATGGTTAAGTCACCAAGAATATATACTTCATCATCCGGTCCTATCGTATTGTTCCAGTTCTTGATGAGTATTGCATTCATTTCTCCCGCCGACTTAAACGGACGGTTACAATACTTGATGATATTTTCATGCCCGAAGTGCAGGTCTGCTGTAAAGAAAATCATAAATTACTCCTTTGTCTTTGCCTTGCGGAGTGGAAGTCATGCACGTCAACACCGACATTACATGCCATGGTCTATTTCTCAAGTTATCATCATTTACAAACATGATACGTCATTTTTGAAACGCTAATGTTCTCAATGGTGCTTGGCAAAACGACATATCCGGGATAGTAAAGATCGGAGTTTCTTACGCTGCGAGTTCCAATTACAGTGTCGCTGATGGTTCTTACGCCGTGAGGTATGACCATGGTTTCTTTTGCGTATGCACCGGGGCACTTTATCATCCCGGTTTTATCTTTGCTATAAAGCACACCGTCAACATCGGTGTAATTCGGGTTATCTTTGCTTACATGTATGGCAGTCAAAGCGGTATTCACCTCAAATGCATCCTCAGCAATGCTTAGCACACTTTTTGGTATAGTTATTTCTTTGACACCTTGACACCGGACAAAAGCCAAACTCTCAATGCTTTGTACACCATCGGGTATAACAAGCTCTGAAAGAGACGAGCATTGCTCAAAGGTTTCACTTTGAATTTTTGTCAAGTTTTTCGATAATCTTACAGTTTCCAGCTTTTCGCAGCAGGAAAACGCTTTATCCTCTATATCTGTCACGCTATCAGGGATATTTATATTTTTTAGATGACTCCAATAAAAAGCTTTTTTTCCTATACTTTTTAAGTTAGGCGGGAACTCAATCTCCGTTAACTTATCACATGATTGAAACGCTCCGGCACCAATGCTTTTTAAGCTGTTGGGCAGCTTTATTCCGGCGAGTTCGCTAAGGAAAAATGCACCATCTTCAATATGCTCTACCGTATCGGGAACGGTATATGTCTTAGCTGTAGTATTACCGGGGTGTTTAATCAAAATAGTCTTATTCTTATCAAATAACACTCCGTCTTCATCAGTGTAGGACGGGTTATTTTTATCAACCGCAAATGCTTTTAGAACTGTACTATTATTAAATGCGAACACATCAATACTCGTTACACTACAAGGAATAATTACCTCTGTCAGATTGCGGCAGCATTCAAAGGCTCCTTCCTTTATAACAGTCACCGTATCCGGAACAGTATATTTTGTTCCGGATGATGCATTTGGATATTTTATTAAAGTTGTTCTGTCTTTATTGAATAATACTCCGTCTATCCCTGAAAATGCCGGATTATCTTCATCAACTTGAATAAACTCCAGATCCGGGCAGCTTCTGAATTGCTTTTCACCAATGTCTATCAAATTTCGGGGTATGTTAACACGCTTAAGACTCTCGCAACCGCTGAAAGCATCATTTTCAATTTTAATAACATTACAAGGTATTTTAATCTCCAACAGCCTCTCGCAATTTTCAAATGCACTATACTCAATTAGCTCCAGACTATTCGGCAGCTCAACATTTGTGAGCTGCGCACAGAAAAAAAACGCTTGTCCTCTGATAATCTTAATACCCTCCAGTATTATTAAGCTCTTTATATGGTCGCAGAAGATAAAACCGCAAAATGCGATTTCAGTATAACCATCCGGTATTATTACATGTTCATCATGCATCCTAAAGGCTTGCTTTTGTGTAAAGACTTTTTTTCTACTCATCTTTTTCCTCCCCGTCAAGTATGTCTATAACAAGTTCAGACTCCTCAGCATCATGTATGTTGATAATATAAGTTTTATAATCTGTCACAATTCTTTTAACACTTTTCGGCAAAATTATGTTTTTTATGTTTCTATGTCCGTTTATCGCATCCTTATCAATAGTTTCCAGACCGTCAGGCAGAATAATGTTACTTAGCTTGCAAGCGTCAAATGCATATGCTCCTAAGGTTTTAACTCCGTTTGGTACCGTGTAGGTTTCTGCATCTATACCCGGCGGATACCTCAGCAACGCAGTTTTATCCTTGTTGAACAACACGCCGTCAATATCAGAAAACACAGGGTTATCTTCTGCAACATTAATGGTTTTTAATTTGTAGCAACCGGTAAACATCCTTTCGCCAATGGTTATAACACTCTTTGGGAGCGTGACCGTTTTTAAGCTCAGGCACTCTTGGAAACACCAAGGTTCAATGCTTATGACACTTTCGGGTATTTCTATGCTTTCAAGGTATGTGCAACTGCTGAAAACCCAACTCTCTATTGATGTCAGACCGGCAGGCAACCTGATATACTTAAGTTCACGGCAACATCCAAACGCGCTGTTACCAATATGCTTCACACTATCCGGAAGATGCATGTATCTTAAACTTTTACATCCAAAAAACGCTGACGCCCCAATGCTTTCAACACCGTCAGACAATTTAATATTCTTAATACTTGTGCATTGATAAAATGCATATTTCGCAATACTCATCACACTTCCCGGAACGGTTACGGTTTTACCTGAGAAATTCCCGGGGCACTTAAGTAAGACATTTTTATCTTTCGAAAATAAAATACCCCTTACACCGGTGAAATATGCATTAGTTCTTTCTACATTGATAGCTTGAAGTGAATTGCAAAATAGAAATGCATCTTCTCCAATGCAAACGACACTTTCGGGGATATTAACTTGAGTGAGGTTTTCACAACTTCGGAAAGCATCATCGGCAATTTTTTTGACACCGTTTGGAATAGTATAATTTTTTGTTGGTGTTGCTGACAGATACTTTATCAACAAAGTTTTGTCTTTGTTACACAACACCCCATTCAAAGTGGAAAATGAAGGATTCCCTTCCTCGACATGAATATGTATAAGTTTTTCACATCCATCAAAAGCATTTTTTCCGATGTATTTCACACTTTTAGAGATAGTGAGCTTTGCAAGCGTGCGGCAACCGCTAAATGCGCGTTTTCCAATGTGACGCACATTACACGGTATAGTCAGTTCTTCGAGATAATCACATCTGCTTATCGCTTCATTACCTATACGTATCAAGCTTTCCGGTAATTTTAAACTGACTATACTGTTGACATAAAACGCGTAATTTTCTATTACGGTTACACCTTCAGGGATTATAATCCGCTCGATGTCGTGACGCTCGTGAAAGGCAGCATACCCGATTTTTGTGTACCCGGCAGGAATTACTATATCTGTCCCGGTCAGT
>WRDH01000059.1 GCA_009783555.1 Oscillospiraceae bacterium | reverse complement strand
TGACATAATGGATCTGGAAATGAGCGCGGAAGACGTAATGCAGGGGAAGTATCTGACCTTTCTTGTCGGTGATGTCGGATACGGAATTGAAATCAGTTATGTAGTGGAGATTATCAGTGTACAAGACATAACACTTGTTCCGCATACACATGCCTATGTAAAAGGGATAATCAATTTGCGCGGAACTGTTGTTCCCGTAATAGACATGGGAATGCGATTCGGCGGTGCGGAAGTTGTCTACACTGATCAGACATGTATAATTGTCCTCAGCATGGACGAAATGAGCGTAGGTATACTTGTTGACGGAGTACAAGATGTTACGGATATTGAAGATTCCAATATACAAGATCCGCCGACAACCACAGGCAATGCGATAAAAAACCATTTCATTAAAGCAGTCGGCGTTTCGGCGGGAGAAGTAAAGCAACTGATAGACGTTTACACCGTCTTTGAAGTGGGCGCAGCCGGAAACTAAGCAAACCCAGTCATTGCGAGCCATCCGCAGATGGTGTGGCAATCCACAGTTTAAATAGATACGAAATATTTCTTTAGGGAGTGCGAATATGCATATAGAAGATAAGGATTTTTTCCGTTTGCGCGACTATATTAAATCAAACTTCGGGGTCAACCTTGAAAAAAAGAGAACGCTTATAGAGGGGCGTCTTTCGAATTTCATTATCTCGGAAGGTTTTGACGGCTTTCATGACTATATTGACAATGTATTTGCCGATAAGAGCGGAGCAAAAATCAATACATTAATGACTAAGCTGACAACAAACTACACATATTTTATGCGCGAAGAAACGCATTACAAATTTATGGAAGATGTAGCACTTCCGTATTGGACGTCACAGCTCAGGGACAAAGATCTTCGTATCTGGAGTGCAGGCTGCGCATCAGGCGAAGAGGCATACACAACGGCGATGGTTCTCAAAGAGTGGTTCGGACCTAAAATAGCCGGATGGGATACAACCGTACTTGCAACGGATATATCTACAAGAGTGCTTGATATGGCAAAGGCGGGAGTTTATCCGGAGGAACACTTTGACCACCTTCCGAAGGCGTGGAAGTTAAAGTATTTCGATAAAATCGGAGAAGAACAATACAGAATAAAGCCAATTTTAGCAAGTGCCGTAAGCTTCGGACAGTTTAACCTGATGGGCAACTTCAGCAGATTTAAAAAGAAATTTCACATCATCTTCTGCAGAAATGTTATGATATACTTCGATCCGCCGACAAAGCAAGCCCTTGCAAAAAGATATCACGATGCGTTGGAGGTAGGCGGATATCTGTTCATAGGGTTAAGCGAAACACTCAGCGGAATTCAAGGAGATTTCGAGCAGGTTCAACCCGCGATATACAGAAGAGTCAGGTAAGGGTTTTCAATATAATGTGCCTGAAATTAGCAAAATTAATAAAAAACGCTATATATTGCGATAAAAAGTAAATAAAATATAGACAACAAAAAGCCGCCATGATATAATTCTTTAGATATAAAGAGTTGTTAAGTGGCGGTTTAAGGTTCGATAAGGTGAAAAAGTATGTGGAATAACATTTTCAAACCTATGGATGTAATCCAAAAAGGCCTCTCAGCATCGTGGACAAGGAACGCGGTAATAAGAAATAATATTGCAAATGTTGAGACGCCGGGATTTAAAGCATCATACGTTGATTTTGAATCACAATTCAAAAGAGCGGTGGAAGGCAGCGGCTTTGTCGGGACACGAACACACTCTGAGCACCGCCGGATTGGTCCGGGCACCTCACTCGAAGATTTCAGACCGATGATCAGACAGTCAAGACATTTGTCGATGAGAGCTGATGGAAACAATGTAGACATTGAATCGGAAAACGTAAGAATGGTACAAAACACCATTTTCTACAATACATTGATGGAAAAACTAAACGGTGAAATACGCCGCTTACGTATGGCGATATCGGAAGGCAGATAAATTTAATGCAGAAATAGAATAGAGCATTGGGGCAAAGAATTAGAAATAGGGAGAAAGCAAATGTCATTTTTAGGATCAATGAGTATCAGCGCATCGGCGCTTACGGCGACAAGGCTTCGCATGGATGTTATAGCAGAAAATATTGCTAATATAGATACAACAAGGACGGAATACGGAGGCCCGTACCGCAGAAAATATGTGGTGTTCCAGGAACGAGGAAACAACAGGGACTTTGCATCGTTTTTTAACAGAGCCCAAAGATCACCGGGCGGAGTACGTGTAATCAATATCGGCAGAGACATGTCGGAGTTTAAGCTCGATTACAACCCGTCACATCCGGATGCTGACGAAAACGGTTATGTCAGACTGCCAAATGTCGAAGTAGTCCAGGAAATGACCGACATGATGGCAGCATACAGAGCCTACGAAGCAAACATAACAGCACTTAACGCGTTTAAAGACATGGCGACAAAAACGCTGGAAATAGGTAGATAAAAGGAGCAGTTAAATGAGTATAAATCCGATTACGCCAAATATTATGCATTTGTTCAACACGGAGCCGCTTAGAGTTGACAATAATCAATTGACAAACGCAAGCGGGAGCTTTGCGGACATATTATCGGAATCTATGAACACGGCAGAAGTGACAGACTTTATCGACAAAGGCTCTACGCTCGAACTGATGATGGGCGAAACCGATGATTTCGCAAGCCTCTTGATAGATATCCAAAAAGCAGAATTATCACTAAACTTAGCGCTGCAAATAAGAAATAAGGTCATAGACGCATACAATGAAGTAATGAGAATGTCGGTATAAAATAAATGACAAATGACAAATGATAAATGACAAATAGCAGCTAACAAGAAATAATAATTCGCAAAAACTTAGGTTATGATGATTAAATAGGATTAGGGAGAAATACCATGCCGCCAGAACAGGTAATACTCTTTATAGTTGGTACGATTGTTATACTATTCGGTGCCTATTATGTGACGTACTATATTGGTATGAAAGCATCCGGGCAAACCCGTACCGGAATGAAAAACCGGAACATAAACCTGCTTGACCGGTACGCTATCGCACGCGATAAACAGTTTTGTATTATCGAGATAGCGGACAAGGTCTATGTTGTGGGCATTACAAACCATACAATGACGCTGCTTGATACGCTCGATGCAGCGGCTTTTGCTGAATTAACGGAAAGCAAAGAGGAAAAAACCACGCCCTGGGGTATGACTCCGGTCGGGCAATACGGCAACAAACTTACGAGAAAAGTTGTCGAATTCATTGCGGAAAAAACAGGGAAAAAACAACAATATGAAAATAACGCGGGCACACCGGCCGACAAGCGGACCGATGCGCCAAAAGGCACACCGGACTTCACGGAGAGTATGAAGGAGGCGGAGCGTACCGCAAACGAAGCAAATAGCGAAAATCCTGAAGGCAAAGAAAAACCGGATGATTCCAAAATCCCGGATCTTCCGAACATGCCCGATCTACCCGAACTCCCTGCGGAAAAACTAACGGAAAGTACGGAGGGTGATTGATGCCAATTGATACAGAAACCGGTGGAGATCTCGGTTCCATTAATCAGATAGTTCAAACCCTCTTCGGGGAAAGCTCTCAAACAGTCGATATTGTAATCCTGTTAACTATCCTGACATTATTACCGTCGATTCTGATGATGTTAACAGGCTTCACGCGAATCATAATCGTACTGTCATTTGTCAGACAAGCACTGGGAATGCAGCAAACTCCGCCAAATCAAATCCTTATCGGACTTGCATTGTTTCTAACATTTTTTGTTATGCAGCCCGTCTTTTCGAGAGTCTATGATGAAGCATACATACCATTTACCGAAGGACAAATAACACAAGAAGAGTTTATAGAGGGAGCGATGGGTCCGACACGGGAGTTTATGATTGCACAAGTCATAACATCCGACATAGACTTTTTTGTAAGAATGTCGGGAGAAGTATATGACACCCTTGAAGATGTACCAAACAGTGTGCTGATACCCGCTTTCATTACCAGTGAAATAAAACACGCAATGTTCATAGGATTCTTCATATATCTTCCATTTATTGTTATTGATATGATAGTTGCGAGCACATTGATGTCTATGGGTATGATGATGCTCCCGCCCGCAATGATATCACTGCCGTTTAAAGTCCTGCTGTTTGTAATGGTCGACGGTTGGCAGCTAATCATCGGGGCATTATTGCAAACCTTTTACTAGCGGAAGGGAAAGGAGGTATAACAATGGTTTCATCAGGAACAGTTATTGATGTTCTTACGCAAGCGATAACCGTGGTAATAATGTGTGCGGCACCTATGTTGATAGTTGCAATGGTTGTAGGACTACTTGTTTCGATATTCCAGGCAACGACGCAAATCAATGAACAAACACTTGCTTTTGTACCCAAAATAGTATGCGTTATGCTGGCACTGCTCCTTTTCGGAGGCTTTATATTCAGCACAATCGGCGGTTTTGTTACAAGATTATTTTCTCAACTGAACTCTCTGGTAATAACATAGTATTTAGAACGGATTACATATGATTACAACGGCAGTTTCGATTTTATTGAGTGCGGACTATTTTATCCTACTCGTTTTCCGGATGAGCGGACTGGTACTGGCATCACCTATCTTCGGAAGAGTAAATGTACCGATAATAGCAAAAATCGGACTCGTAACCTCGCTTAGTTATTTAATGTTCCTTTTATTTCCGCAAACTGTAGCTATTTCATACTCAACGCTGATGGGATATCTGATATTATGCGCCGGAGAACTTCTGTTGGGAATGGCACTTGCTTATGTAACAAATATTTTCTTTTCACTTGTAGCATTTACAGCCGGACAACTCATTGATATGCAAATAGGTTACGGGATCGTCAACGTCTTCGACGCGCAAAACAATACTCAGGTGCCAATGATGGGTAATGTACTGAATATCATGCTGATATTATTGTTCTTTATTCAAAACGGACACTTAAGGCTTATCGAAATACTGTACCTGACCGTGGAGCGTATGCCGATAGGGACACTAATATTCTCACCCGCAATAGGGCTCACAGCACTTGAAATTTTTGTCCGTGCGTTTTTACTGGGAATAATGATGGCACTACCGATAATTGCTTCGGGTTTGACAATAGAAATAGGTTTCGGAATGTTAATGCGCGCAGTCCCGCAGATACACATGTTTATTGTAGGGATACCTTTGAAAATGATAGTTGGTCTTATACTGTTCAGTTTGACACTTCCTATATATGCCAATTTCAGCCTGAGAATATTTAACGAGCTTTTTAGCGGTGTAGAAAAGATGTTTGCCAACTTTGTCGGTTAGTGACAGTCACATAGTAAAGGTAAATTATGGGTCAAGGCGGAGAAAAAACAGAAAAGGCGACGGCTAAAAAGCGGCGTGATGCCAGGAGGAAAGGGCAGGTACGCCGCAGCACCGAAGTCAACACAGCATTTTGCGCGACACTTATGTTCGGTTTGCTTTTCTTAATATGGCCGACATTTGTTGAGCAGTTGAAGGAAATGTTCACCGAGCATCTCAGTACACAATCAATAATGATGGCAAGCAGGGGGCTTAACCATGATGAAATAATGGGGCTGTTCGTACGTGTGCTTCTTGGATTTTTTGGAGTAATGTTCCCGATACTGGGAGTTGCGTTAATTTCGGGTGTTATCGCAAATGTATTGCAAATAGGCTTTATGTTCACTACTGAAACCATGAAAGTGAAGCTTAGTAAAATAAACCCGATTAGCGGCTTTAAACAAATGTTTTCCCCGCGAAAGCTTGTAGAACTGGTAAAAAATCTGCTGAAAATATTCGCCGTAGGATTTGTTGCATATTCGGATTATATGACTCTGCGGGAAAAATTCGGAAGCTATGTCGGGCAAGACATCTATATATCATTTGTTGACATCATGCGGACAGCCTTTCTTATGGCACTAAAAATGTGCATAGTTATGGTATTTATAGCGGTAGCGGATTTCCTCTTCCAGTGGTGGAAATATGAAAAAGACTTGAAAATGACTAAGCAGGAAGTAAAAGACGAATATAAAATGATGGAAGGCGACCCGAAAATAAAAGCCAAAATAAGACAAAAGCAAATGCAGATGAGCGCAATGCGTATGATGCAGCAAGTACCGGAAGCAGACGTTGTAATTACTAACCCGACACACTATGCAGTAGCGCTTGCATATAAGGAAAAGGAACATACGGCTCCGATGGTACTCGCAAAAGGACAGGACTATGTAGCGCAGAAAATTAGAGAAACCGCGATTGAGCACGGTATACAAATAGTAGAAAACCCGCCCCTCGCACAGTCACTGTTTGCAATGTGCGAAGTAAATGACGAAATACCCGACGAGCTCTTCCAAGCCGTAGCCGACGTGTTGGTATTTGTTTACCGCCAGAAAGGGCGAATTAGGTAGGTGAGACAGCAAATATGAGTAATAGAATTAAAGTATCTGATATTTCAATAGCCATAATACTTGTGGCGATACTTGTTGTCATTATTTTCCCGCCTAACACAGCTCTTATGGACTTTCTTCTTATCATAAACATGGCAATCTGTATTATCATCCTTTTATTCTCTTTGTACATTAAAGACCCTGTGGATTTTTCCGTATTTCCGACAATCCTCTTGTTTATTACTGTATTCCGTCTGGCTCTAAACCTTGCCTCGACACGACTAATCCTTGGTAACGAAGGAAATGCGGGTGAGGTAATCAGGGCATTCGGAGAGGTTGTCGTCGGCGGTAATCTTGCAGTAGGCGTCATTACATTCTTAATAATATTGATTGTACAGTTTATGGTTATAACAAAGGGTGCCGAGCGTGTATCGGAAGTCAGCGCAAGATTTACACTCGATGCAATGCCCGGTAAGCAAATGGCTATCGATGCCGACCTCAACAGCGGTTTTATCGATGAAGACACGGCTCGCATGAGACGCGAGAAAATTCAACACGAAGCGGACTTTCACGGAGCAATGGATGGTGCCAGTAAGTTCATTAAAGGCGACGCAATCGCAGGGCTTCTTGTCACATTCGTCAACGCCATAGGCGGAATAATAATCGGAGTAATGACAATGGATGCCGATATAGGCGAAGTAGCACAGATTTTTACACTCGCAACCATAGGTGACGGGCTTATTACACAAATCCCTGCACTGCTCATATCCACGGCATCGGGTATAATAGTGACACGTTCGGGAAGAGATGAAACATTTGGCGGAGAACTGTCAAAACAGGTGCTGGGTCAACCCAACGCACTTATTATGGGTGGTGTGCTCATTATCATAATAAGCCTCATGCCCGGACTTCCGACAATACCGATGTGGATTGTCGCGATCTTACTTATGATTGTTGGTTATGTCATGTATGGGAAGATTAAGAAAGAAGCAATAGTAGAAGAACATGTAGAGGAAGAAGCGGCTGTGGAAGAGAAAAGAAAGCCCGAAAGCGTAACAACTCTGCTCCAGGTTGACCCGATAGAACTGGAGTTCGGATACGGAATTGTTCCGATGGTTGATGTGTCGCAAGGCGGAGACTTGCTTGACCGCGTTGTTATGATAAGACGTCAGTGTGCCATTGACATGGGCATTATTGTACCGGCAATAAGACTGCGCGACAATATACAGTTGGCGACAAACGCATATTCAATCAAAATAAAAGGAGTTGAAATAGCAAAAGGAGAGGTGATGGCAGACCACCTGCTTGCTCTCAGCTCGGGAGAGGTTGAAGAAGAAATTTACGGAATACCGACAATAGAGCCGACATTCGGTTTACCCGCACTTTGGATACCGAAAGCCGACCGTGAAGAGGCTGAAATTTTCGGCTACTCAACAGTTGACCCGCCGTCGGTAATTGCCACTCACTTGACAGAAATTATTAAACGTTACGGTCATGAATTGCTCGGCCGCCAGCAGGTACAGACACTTGTCGACAATCTCAAGAAATCACAACCGGCACTTGTCGAAGAAGTTATACCAAAAATGTTCTCGTTCGGAGAGGTGCAGAAAATTCTTGCAAACCTCTTATCGGAAAATATACCAATACGCGATATGGCATCGATTGTCGAAGCATTGGGGGATTACGGCAATCTCACCCGTGACCCGGATATGCTGACGGAATACGTAAGGCAATCGCTGCGGCGCTCAATATCAAAACGCTTTATTCCGGATGACGTTGCATATGCGATAACGCTTGATCCGTCGCTTGAACAGCTCATTTTGGACAGTACAAAACAATCGGAGCACGGTTCATATCTGGCAATCGAACCTGTGCAGGTACATTCGATTTTTGACAGACTTCGTGCTATTATAGAAAATATGAAAAATAAAGGAAAAACCCCGATTATACTCACATCACCGCTTGTAAGACGGCAATTTAGAAAAATTTCTGAACAAATTTCCCCCGAACTCGCGGTTTTATCGTATAATGAAATAGACAGCGGCGTTGAAGTGCTGTCCGAAGGAATAGTAAGAATATAATGGGTGATTTATGCAAGTAAAAAGATATCATGCAGAGAATATGAAGCAGGCTAAGGATGCCGCGATTCGCGAGCTTGGAGAGGATGCGGTAATGATATCGCAAAGTAAGGTGCGGAGAAAAGGGCTGAAAAACCTGTTTCGCAAACCGGTTTTGGAAGTCCAGTTTGCTTACGATCCCGCCAAGACCCCTTCGGCTAAGAAATTGAGCCTGCCTTACAGCTCGCAAAGTTATACTTCGCCGATAGATAACGCAATGTATGGCGGGCATCTGCCTCCCGAAAGTTATCAATCCTCCGGCGGCGGTTTGCTCCACCTCGGCGGCCATGGTGAAAAAGGTCATAAAGGTAAAAACACAGCAGTAAGCAGCGCGCAATTTGAGCAACTGGATAAACGGATGAACTCATTTGAATCAATGCTGACAGACTTTCTCGATAAATTTACCTATGTAAAACGCGATATAACATATGATTATCCCGAGGAAGTGCAAAAATTACTTGGAAAACTTGTAGAAGCGCAGGTAAGAGAAGAACTCGCCCATTCCATTGCAAGACAAACGGAGCAAATGTTAAAAAAACAGCCGGGTGTAAACGCAGCGGAGATTATTGAGCATTTTTTGCTGGAGCAGTTCGGAAGGTCAGAGCCGATTCTGCACAGAAAGTTCACACAAAGTGTTATACTCATGCTCGGTCCGACAGGTGTTGGGAAAACAACAACAATGGTAAAACTCGCTGCAGATTTTTCTGTTAAGCAAAAGAAAAATGTGGGTATAATAAACACTGATACATATAGAATAGGCGCTCAGGAGCAGTTGCAGACATATGCGGATATACTTGGCGTTCCGCTGGAAGTTGTATACGATACGCACGAACTCGAAAGTGCAATGGAAAACCTGGCCGACAGAGATTTGATATTTGTCGATACCGCAGGAAAGCGTCCGGGCGACGAGCAGCATAAAGAAGACCTTTTAGAGATAGTGCGCATATTAAGACCGGAAGATGTACTGCTTTGCCTTTCGGCAACAACAAGTTTTTCATCAATAAAAGAAATGGTGGACACTTATGGGTTTATAGATAAGTATCGGGTTCTGATAACAAAAATAGACGAAACAAAATACAGGGGCTCAATATTAAACATAAGCTGGTACACACAAAAACCTCTCGCATATGTAACAACGGGACAAAAAGTCCCGGACGATATAGAGATAGCGGATGTAGAAGAAATTGTGAAGCAGATAATTAAGGGTTAGGATTAAAGATTTAGGAGCACAAATGTACGATCAAGCTCAAAACTTAAGAGCGCTAATGGGAAAAAGCAAGGATGTAAGAGTCATTTCCATTGCAAGCGGAAAGGGCGGTGTCGGCAAGTCGTGTATTGCCGTCAATCTGGCAATTAGCATGAGCAGGCTTGGAGCCAGGGTGCTTATTCTTGATGCTGACTTCGGGCTTGCAAATATTGACGTAATGCTCGGCATAACAACAAGATTCGATTTGAGTTATTATCTTCGGGGAGAAAGAACACTTCGGGAAATCGTCCAGCTCGGGCATGAAGGTGTACATTTTATTTCCGGCGGCTCGGGTGTAAAAGAGCTGATCAATATGAACGAAACTCAATTATCCGAACTGCTGACAAAGATAGTTCACATTGATGCGCCGATAGATATAATTATCGTGGATGCCGGTGCAGGGGTCGGTGATACGGTAATGCAGGTGCTTCTTGCATCATCCGAAACAATAGTAGTGACAACATCGGAGCCGACCTCGATTTTAGACGCCTATGCGCTTGTAAAAAGCATTGTTAAGCTTGACGCGACGCATCCTTTGCATGTTCTGGTCAACAAGTGTGAAAATAAAAAAGAAGCATTGAATGTCCAGGCGGGTATTGTTAATGTCTGCGGTAAAAATCTCGGTAAGAACATAAATCCGTTAGGGTTGATATCTTATAACCATGATATAACATATGCGATAAAGAGGCAAATACCAATATCTGTCAGTGAACCGTACGGGTCAACGACAAAGGAAATAGAGTTTATTGCGAGAGCTATTCTTAATATGCCGGTAGATGAAGAATCACACGGTGTTTTATCAAGAGTTTTTTCACGAATGCTGGGAATGGCAAAAGGATAGGCAGGTATTAGTTTGAATAAATTCAAACCAATATTACGATGTACCAACTTCTCACCGATAAATCGGCAACCGAAGCAGATGTACAAAATGACAATGCCTTTTCATGGTTGTTTTGTGCATAGAGTTAGAAGAAAGGCATGGTCATCAAAATGAGCGGTGGAAGTCAACAAGTAATTGAAGATGAAATAATCATAGTCGGTGATAAAATCGACATTGTAACATATCAGGGTATTGTATACAGATCGATGATTGAAGACAGACTTACCGGCGGACAGTTTCTTGTGGGTATACCAAACAGGAAAGGTGTCTTCATGAATGCCGTTGAAGGTGATGATCTTTATCTTGTCTTTTACCGTGAGTCAGGCAGATACATTGCGCAAATGAGAATAATAGCATTTGAAAGCCGCGGTAATATACGTTATATGTGGCTTGAACAGATGACAAAAGCGCAAAAAAACCAAAGGCGGGCGGCATTCCGGCTGCCGATTGAGTTCGAAGTAAAGATATTTGAAATTGAAGATGACAATGAAAAGAGTCAAAAAAATGTTCCCAAGACAACACAAATACGATTACTTGAAACAGTAATGTCCAGAGACCTAAGCGTGACAGGTGTGGCACTTTTGACAAAAAAACAATACGAGCTTGGTGAAGAGTTTTTTTTGGAGCTTCATTTCGACAGAACTGCAGTTAGGGTAAGAACACGCTCAACACAAGACAGATCAGAGAATATAATGAAATTTACCGCAGCGGTCAAGAGGTGCATACCCTGGCGTACGACCAAAACATTTAATACGGGGATGCATTTTTTGGCAATGACAGAGAGTAAAAGCGACGATTTAGCAAAATTTGTGCTAAATGAGCAACAAAAACAGATAAAACGAAGAAGAATGCTGATTTAACCGTATGTTCATGATATTATAACCGTAAACGGTTATAATATGTTGTTACCGTGCAAAGCGTGGAAATGATATTTTTTTGTTAAAACGTTAGCGGAGGGAAGAAAGGCATGGGTGAAACTGTACATAAGTTGGCTCCCGAAAAACTTGAAGTCTTGTGGGTCGAATACAAGGAAAATGGAGACATTGACGCAAAAAACGATTTGCTGCTCCATTATGGCTACCTTGTAAAATGGATAGTCCGCCGCATGATGCCGAAATACAATAATTACAACGAGTACGACGATCTGGTAAGTTGTGGTATGATAGGGCTTATAGATGCTGTTGACAAATTTGAGTTAAAGCATGAGGTAAAATTCGAAACCTACGCGGTCACAAGAGTTCGCGGTGAAATACTTGACTATATGCGATCGCAGGATTGGGCATCACCAAGTCTGCGAAAGAAAATAACCGCAATAAACACGGCTTATGAGTCGTTTGAAAGTAAATACCCCGGTCAGCAGGTTGACCAGCAGGTTGCCGATTCACTGGGAATGCCTGTTGAGCAGGTTCACAAAGTTCTGAACCAGACACATATGTTTAACCTGATAAACTTTGAAGACGCGCTTGGAACAGCAAACCCTGAAGCAGAAATAAAAAACCGGGATGAAAAAACTCCCGAAGATGAGTTACTGGAAAAAGAGAAAAAAGCAGTTTTAGTAGAGGTGATTGACGAACTGCCCGAAAAGGAACGAACCGTAATTACCCTGTATTATTACGAAGGGTTGTTACTGAAGGAAATAGCAGATATTCTCAATGTAACCGAGTCCCGTGTCTCGCAGATACATTCTAAAGTCCTTGCGAAAATGAAAACAAAGTTGGAAAAAGTTGTTTAAGGCAGACTGTGAGGTAGTGATGAATAGTTTTTTGCTTACTTATGAACAAGACGGTGTATTTCTGGAAATCCCCGAGGAGCGCAGCATAGAAATTGACAGAGACGAGCTTATGCTGCATTTATCGCGCAAAAGAATCATAAACCTCAGTGTTCCGACTGTTCAAACTCTGCTTGAAGAGGGCAACGGACGTGCTAGAATAGCAATAACTCAAAGTGAGCATATATATGGCGAGGATTTAACTGTCGAAGCATTGGAAGGCGACCTTGTTGCCGAAGCCAGACTGATTGAACCCGAACCCGGCGGCCCGCTGTTGGAATTGGAAGCGGCAAAAGAAATAATCAATAAAGCCGGCGTTGTGCATGGAATCGACGATGAAGCATTGCAAAAGCTTCTTGACAAAAAAAACTACGGCGAACCATATCCCGTCGCCCGGTCAACCCCGCCCGAAGACGGAGAAGACGGAAAACTAATCTTTCACTTTTCTACGGATGAAAGAACGGGAAGACCGGTGGAAGTCGGCGGAGGCAGAGTAGATTACAGAATCCTCGACCTCTTTATCCCCGTGACGGAAGGACAGCTTCTTGTTACAAAAACAGATGCAACACCGGGTATGCCGGGAACATCCGTAAAAGGCTTTGCCATAAAACAACGCCCCGGCAAAGAAATTGCACTGCCCAGAGGAAAAAATATAGTCTACAACAACGAAAGAACAGAAATGTCTTCGGCATGCTCGGGCATGGTCGAATTTGTAAACAACGCAATTAACGTATCAAATGTGTATTCTGTAAAAGGCGATTGCGATATGAGTGTGGGCAATATTGATTTTGACGGTAGTGTACACATTTCAGGGTGCGTACGGGCAGGTCATACGGTAAAGGCTACAGGCGGCATAAGTGTCGGCGGAGGTGTGCAGTCGGCTACGTTAATTGCCGGTGGAAATGTTGAAGTAAAAGGCGGAATGCAGGGTTCCGGCAAAGGCTTAATAGAAGCAGGCGGGTCTGTATCAATAATGTATATTGAACAGGGCACGATATCAGCTCAAGGTCCCGTAACCGTCGATGTAAGTATACACAGCAGGATAGAAACAGGAAGTACAATCCACGTAAAAGGCAAGAGAGGTGCAATAATAGGAGGGCAGGCTGCGGCTGCGGGTGACATTGTAGCCAATTTCATCGGTACTTTAGCCGGCACAAGAACCGAAGTTGAAGTCGGATTTATGCCTAAAAAACGCTCGCGTATACAAGAAATTGAAAAAGAAATGGAAAAGATTGCCGCTGATATAATCAAGATTAATCAACTCGATGCTTATCTTGCGAAATCAAAAGGTGCAATGGATAACGAAACATGGACGAAGCTTCATATATCAGGTAAAGAAAACCGGCGGATAAACAATGAAACCTCACAACAACTCACAGAGGAACTGGCGGAGTTAAACTACGAGTTGGAACATGCCACAGACAACAAAGTACATGTATTTGATACAGCGTTTTCAGGCTCACGTATATCAATCGGTTCAAGCTCGCTAAAACTAACCGGAGAAATAAACTACGCAACATTTCGATACAGCTCCGGAGAGGTAGTGTACGGACCATGTGAAATCAGCAAAAAGGATAGTTAGCGTATTTGTAAGTTCCCGGAAGGAGGGAGTACCATGTCTATTAGAGGTATTGATACGCAGATAATGATTACAAGGACTGCTGATTTTGCCAGAGAAACCAGCAGTGTTCAAAAACAACCGGAGATAACACAGGACTACCTGGCAGTTCAAACTAAAATAGAAAGCGCACAGGATCAATCAAGAGTAGCGGCAACAAATGAGTCCGAGATGGAGAACATCAAACCGGACGAAGACGGCGAAGGCTCGGGCACAGCAGGCGGTGAAGGCTCAAAGAAGGAAGAAGAGGAAATGACGGAAGAACAAAAAAAAGAACTCCTCGTAGCCCCCGCCCCGTACGACCAGTTGATAGATATTCATGTTTAGGATATTAAATTAAACTTTGAGGGTTTTTATGGGTATAGAATATTACATATTTGCATTGTTTATCGCGGCATTGGTGTGCGTTGTAGCGGTAATTTGCAAACTGTTGTTTTCAAATGTTAAGCGGCAGATGAAGATGCTTGATGAGCGGGAGACGAAGCTTTTACAGCTTTATACATCTGTCGAAACACTAACCGAAGAGTTTAATGAACAAGTCAAAATGACAACCGGCGAACTAAAAGATCTTGAAACCCGTGCGCACACACAGGTAAAACAAGTGGAGAAAGCCCGGGAGCAGCAACAAGCGCATCAGCAGGCACTGCAGGCGCAACAAATACAACAGACGACACAATCCGCGAACATGGCGGCATTTGAACTGCCGCCGGAGCTTGAAAAGAAAGAACAATTACTAAGTAAGCTGCCAAGAACATTACCGCTTGACGCAAACCGCATAAGAGTCGCGGGCGAGGTGCTGGAACGGGCGGAACGGATAATCAAAAGTGAAAACATAACACCGCCCCCGCCGCAGGAAAAAGAAAATAACGGAGCAGTCTTCCAAAAATTCTTTGACGATACAGCAGAATCAACTCCGCTCCCGCCGGAGGTGAGAGCATCGAGAGCACAAACAAGAACAGAAGCAATCCTGGAGCTTGCAGCCGAAGGAAAAACAGACGTTGAGATAGCAAGCCGGCTTGGAATAACACGAAACGAAGTCTTGCTTGTAGTCGGGTTAAAAAAGTAAAAAAAAGCGTAAAAAATGTTAAGTTATAAAGGAAAAAGCACGATACTGATAGTAAGGATAAGTATATCTTTATTTGAATGCATCTAAAAGAAGACTACAAAGGGTGCATCAGAAGCTACAGGGAGTGCAAATATGGTAAGAGGCTTATATATTGCAGGAACAGGGATGTTGCTTCAACGCAGACGGATGGAAACCATTACAAACAACATTGTCAACGCCGAAAC
>WRDH01000058.1 GCA_009783555.1 Oscillospiraceae bacterium | reverse complement strand
TATATCGCAGCCGATACCGGGGCATAACTTCCGAGATATCTTAGCAAGCAATGGACAAAACTCCATAAATATTGCTGTCAGCAGCGGCAGTCAAAGAGATAAAATCATGGATGCCATAAATCAGGCGCGGATATTTACACCACCGGCGTTTACCCCGGCACTTCCGGGTCGGCAAAATGAACCTTTCAATATCCGTAATCACTATACAATGCCACCGGAAGAGGTGCGTCCGCTACTGAAGCAACTGGAGGATGAATTTAATACTGTCGATTTTTTCGGTATGTCCGGTGTTGGAGTTTACAACTTCATTGAAAACAGGTTTATAGAAGCTTTCGGCGAAGATTTTATGATGGGCTTTAACCTGTTGATGGTTGTCCCGGGCAATAATATGTTTAATAACCCTGACAGGGTGATGAGCAACTATGAATATGTTGATATCGGTCATTCTTTCCGGGACATGGTTTCCGGTGTGGTTGGTTATGGGGAAATGCTGAATATAAACCGGACAAGACTATTCGGTGATATGAGTAATGGAGACATTACGGATGCTGTCATTGCTAAATATCCCCAAGCAAAAACAAACCGACACCTCGCTCTGATAGAGAGTGAACTGCGATCCGTTGGCATTGACTCTTTCTCTGTTGGCAGGCTTGTAGATAAGTTTGTTATAGGATCTAATGAATTACCATGGGATGACAACTACCCTTGCTGGACTGAGTTTGAAGAACGATGGAACAAGCTGCTTGACGGACGCGCTGATGTACAGCGATTGGCTGCTCTGCATAATGAGGATTTGATAGAAGCCAAAAGCAATCCACGCATAGTTCAAAACGTTATGCGAACTAAGGATTTACTTCTAAAGCTAGGGGCTGTACTCGGTCCTGACGGCTTGTTTATAGATCCGGATGAGGACAAGTCTATAGAACTGAATGTAGAAATAAGCGGCACCGGTGATTTAATTGATGACTTTTTGAAAGATTTAAAGCGACACGATAATCGTCTTCGTGAAACAAGAGAGCTGAGAGAGAAAAGCTACGAATCGAAAGAAGCCGGCAAAGCATATGAGTCAACATCAGAAAATTATCATAATAAAATGACAAGCACTTCTGACGCTCAACAGGCGTAAGGGTGGGCTGCCGGGCACGAAGTGGGGAGCAAAAAAAGGCTGAAGTAAAAATGGGGTAACTCAAATATGGAAGGTATTTACAAAGCACGCTCTCACATTTATAATCATGTCATATACGGTCATATACGACCTTAGAAATTACCGGTGCATTGTGGACTATCATGATGCTGAGTATTGGAGACTCATTCATGAGCAAGAAACGACTTAACATAAACTACTATGAAGTCTTCGGTATACCTCCGACTGCTACTTCTGAAGATATAAGCACCGCGCATAAAGCATTAGCTAAGATGTATCATCCCGATATCAACAACCGTGAAGATGCTCACGAAAAAATGACGATGCTTAATGAAGCAAATGACATATTGTCGGACAATAAAAAACGCGAAAAGTATGACAATGAGTTAAAGCAACACCAAAAACAAAATCAAAATCCAGAGAAACCCTCTTCTCAACCCGTTGAAAAAAAACAGGCTCGCACATCGGCAGATACACAGGAACGTACGGGAAAAGCCGAACTACTGCGTAGAAAGGCTGAAGAGAGACTAAAAAGAGTAGAAATTGCACAGAAAAGGAGAGCAGAACAGGCGCAGAAAAAAGCCGAAGAAGCAGCTCAAAAGAACAAGCAGCGAAAAATCGACTTTGACAGGCAGGAGGTAATTAATGACCTGTCCGCATTGGTTATGGACGACACAACAAAACGGAGAAAGAACGTGGATGTCGATGAAGAGCGGTATTATGCAACAAAAGTGCTCCTGTCTATGGTAAGAAGAGACGATAACCGCCTGCAAAAAATGACAGAAGAGGCAGAACGGAAACAAAGAATCGACGAAATACTGACTCTTGTAAAAGAGATCAACGAGAAGAAAGACGAATGGGTATGACCGCTTCTTAAATCAACATTTAACCCGGAAACCATGTCATCCAGTTGACCACCCAGTCCCAAGTGCCGGGGAACTGTGTTCTCATTGAAAAATACAGATTCCTGTGTAGCGGATGCACTTTAAAGGGGTTAAAATACAGGCATGATAAAGAAAATTATCTTGAAAAACGCTAAAGCCAACCGTCTAAAATTCCGATACAACGAATAAGGGGTATTGTTAAATTCCTCAAGGACGGGGAATGGCAAACGAAATAGCGAAAGGAAGCGTTATTATGATGATTGTTGAGAGGTTTATTTCGCATACACAGAATGTGCATCATGCCGGGAGAGAAGAAAACGCAAGACAGGCAAGAATTACGAGTATATATCGAACGCCTATGTGGGGAGAGAGTTCTCAGAAAGAGCTGACCCATTTCGGAAAACTGTGGGAATCATATAGCAATCAAGATTTTGCCCATCATAATAAACACAGAAAACAGGAAAAACAAAACCCTGTTTATATTGATAATGATAAAGATACAGTGGAGTTGTCACAGGAGGCTCAAGAACATCTCTGGGACACAAAAATGGCAAGCATTTATGCAAAACGTCCGGAAGATGATGGTGAAAGCGGTGAAATAGAGGACGAATCGCGCAAGTTGACCCGCAGATTGGTTGCCGCAAAGACCACACTGGAAGTGCAGGACGTACTTTCTGCAGCACATAAAAATAAAATGAATCTGCACATGGCTGCGGCACAGGGTGATAAAAAGGCAGCAGCGATTATCAGAAGATTAAACAGGCTCATATCACGGGGAAACCGCAAGGTCCGTGACATTAACAAAGAGCAGATGATGCTCATAAGGCAGCAGCAAGCTGAAGCTAAAGAACAAGCACAGATTGCAAAAAAGCTGCGGGATGAGCTGAAAAGAACCCAAATCGAGCGTACAAACCGCGAACGCAGATATCTAAGGGACAGACTGGAAGACGACGAAGAAAATGCACCGGTGATATCCGGTGCGCCACAAGCGGCAACAGAAGCAAAAATCATGGCACTTGCACAAGCAATGGCTGCAATGTCCTCATCCGTGAGCGGCGGCAGTGATATGAGTTTTAACGATAGCGGAGCAGCATTGTCCGGCGGTGACATGGGATTTGATGCTGCAATAGCAGGTGCTGATGTTTCAGGAGAAATAGCTTAAAGAGTGTAGCGGGAGCAACAATTTTCGGTTATTTTGGAACAAAATCTATTTACTTACGTCTAAACTAATGAAAGCAAAGAAAAGCAATCAAACCGGTGCAGCGAAAGCTAAACGATTAGAAGAAACAAAAGTGTAATTGCACAATGAAGCCTCTAAATTCAGCACAAATATGTACAAATTACTATATTTAGTGGTAAAAGTTACAAAAAAAACCACATTTAGAAATGCCAAGTTTGGCAATCATACACATTGACTTTAACTGTCCTTTGCTTTAACATAAAGTACGATAAAACAGAAAGGAAGCGAACGCCGTGACAAACGCCACAAAGAGACACGAGCATATTGTTATAAAAAACCTCATGACTCTCGAAGCAATTCGTGTCGTGTCGGCATGCGGCAGGCAACTGTAGCCACGCCCTTTGTATCAAATTAAAATCAATAACGGTCGAGAGCTTGAGGAAAACAAAAGCACTCGACCGTTTTTATTATATAGAAACTGAGTAAATGAAAAAAAATTATTAAAGGAGATGGAAAAAATGAATACGAATTTTACACATGTATCACCTGTCACGCTGTACGAAGAAGTGTACGGCGTAAGTCGTTCCGACTTTGCGGTACACATGTATGAGCAGGTAGATAACAGACCAAAGATTATTGATGATGTGATATGTCACTATCTCGATGGTCAAGCACTGAAGGAAGCTTTGTTCGTAATAGACAACATCCGGGAGCACAAAATGAAAATCAAGTGGTCTGCGGTCAATGTATGGTCCGTTTGGTTCAAACGCAAACATGTATGTGATTTAAGACTCAACCAGGATTCTCTTCATATAGGTCCGGTCAACGATGTACTGGGAATACGCATAACAAACATGTCGTACGACCATGACAGCTTAAACCGCCTGATTGAAGCTCTCAGAGACTCTATTGCAGGAACACAAGAACCCGTATTAGCACACCAGTAACCTCCCTGTTTTGGGAACATGCACAGAAAGCGTGCAGTTCCCAAGGGGGTGTGTGGTTGGGACTTATGCACATTACTTTTGAATAGTTAGACTCGACAACGCATTATCAATGTTATACAATAGGTGTGCGAGGTCTTATTTTTTTATGTTAATGGAAAATGGAGGAAACTATGAAATTTACACTTCCAAATTACAGAGCACCGGATTTTACGAAAGAAGAACTAAAAAATGCGCCAAATGCTGTACTTAAACCGGCACCCGCCGATTTTGTAGCACCTGATGACTATCATGCGACAACTATTTTTCCCGAATATTTTAAAGTTGACGGGGAATGGGTACTGCCGAAACGCAGCCGGATGGACTGCGTAGCGGTTTATGAAAACGGCGAAGTTTATGTGCGGGAGTTCAGGCACATAAAAAAAGGCGACAAGATCGCCGTCGGCAGAACGGAAGACGGAAGTGAAGGAATCTACGTCCATCCTAACGGCTTTACGGAATCAGAGGAAATTCAGGAAACATTCGCGTTTCGCCAGGGACGCAGCAGGGAAACGGCATTTTCGATCGATTATGACTTTCTATATGAGCTGCTCCGGCACGAGCGTGACAACGGATATATCGTTTGGGTAATGGGTCCTGCATGCTCCTTTGATGCGGACTCACGCAGAGCATTTACTACACTTATAGAAAAAGGCTATGTTAACGCACTGTTGGGCGGCAACGCTTTAGCTACACACGATCTTGAGGGCGCATACAAAAGCACGGCACTCGGACAGGATATCTACACACAAGCAGTCATGCCGAACGGACACTATAACCATATCGATACAATTAACCGGGCGCGTTATCACGGCTCTATTGAGAAATTCATAGAAGCCGAAGGAATTGACAACGGTATTGTATATACATGCGTAAAGCGTAACATTCCGCTGGTTCTCGCAGGCTCGATACGTGACGACGGACCGCTCCCGGGTGTCTACGCAGACGCATATGAAGGTCAGGACGCCATGCGTGTTGAACTGGCAAAAGCCACAACAATAATAGCAATGGCAAGCACCCTGCATACAATAGCGGCAGGCAATATCTCCCCGATGTACTTTGTAACCGACGAAAACAAAATCCGTCCCGTTTATTTCTACACGGTAGATATTTCAGAGTTTTCCGCGAATAAACTTGCAGACAGAGGAAGTTTATCGGCAAAGAGCATCATAACGAATGCACAAGACTTTGTTGTGCATTTGGGTAAGGTACTGGGCGAGGGGTAACCTGTCACCTTTCTATATCTACCACTTAGCGGCGACAGATAACCTGTCGCCGTTTTGCTATTGTATCTTTATAATGCTCCTGATATACTGCACATACCAAGTGAGAGAGGAAAGACGGATTGCGTGAAACTGCGTATTGAGCTAACTGACGGAACGATGGAAGATGAGGTTGTTATCCGCTGCGGCCGGGTGGATGGCAATGTGCAAAAACTTCAAGAGTTTATTCTTAGCCTGTCTGCACCCCGTATGACGTTCTACAAGGAATCGCAAGAGTTTTATCTGCCGCTCGAAGAGATACTGTTCTTTGAGACAGAAGGCGAGCTAGTGTTTGCTCATACGGCAGGGGATGCATATAAAGTTAAGCACAGGCTTTACGAGCTTGAAGAGATACTGCCGAGAATTTTTGTTCGTGTAGCAAAAGGGACTATCGTCAACACAAAACAGATTTACGCAATAAATCGGAACCTCACTGCATCAAGCCGAATCAGCTTCCCGAATACGCACAAGCATATCTATGTATCACGGCATTACTATAAAACACTTAGGGAAAAGCTTGGAAACAGAGAATAGTGGAAAACGACAAGCTTGAACAACGGGAATTGGAGTTATAATTTCCAATTCCGTCAAGTGTAGCCATGGACGGTGGAGCGTCCGACAGTAGAGTACAGGACGTACTCTCTGGCGGTAGGAATTGAAAATTATAACTCCAAGTCCCGTTGCGTTCCCCAAATAAACAATACTGAATATAACAGAAAGAAGGAAAATTATTATGATTATTATGCCAAAAAGTTTTAAAGCAAAAACATCGAAGATAGCGTGGGGGTTCTTCTGGCTGCTGCTTGCAGGGCTTGTGATTGCCAACCAATTCGGAGGGTTTGTGGAGCTTGGTTTTTGGAGCATCGCTATTGCGGTTATAGCCACAGTAGTTTTATTCCACTGTATAATAAGCTTATCGTTTGCATCCATCGCAATACCGCTTGCGGCATTGTATTACATTTTTCAACCATTTCTTGAAACACCGCTCGGATTGCCGGAAATACCGTTTTGGACATTAGCGTTAGTTGCACTGCTTGTGACGATAGCATTGAACTTAATGCTTCCAAAAAGATTCAAAAGTGTGACAAGCGTACATGTTGATTTAGGAAACAGTAGCAATAAGAAACGCAAACGCAACAAAGCCGAAAACAGGTTTGACCTGCCCGTAGATGATGCGGATGTTATTATTATCAATAATGGCGACCGTACCGAAGGAAACGAGCGAACTAAGGTAGAAGAAGGTGACGATGCAAACAATCCGTACATCAGCGTTTCATTCGGATACGCAAGCAGATACCTTCATTCGGATTGCCTCGAATCTGCGGAACTGAGTTGCAGCTTTGGCGGCATGGAGGTTTACTTCGACAACGTAACACTCGCTCCCGGCGGCGCGGAAGTCAACGTAAACTGCAGCTTCGGCTCAATCGAAATATACGTTCCGTCACACTGGCGCGTAATAGACGATTTAAGCGCATCTCTCGCCAATGCAGAAGTCAGCAGAAAACTGCAAAACAACGATGCAGACGCCCCAACCCTACGGATAACAGGCAGCGTATCATTGGGTAACGTAGAGGTAAAACGCGGAAAGTAAGTTGTCAGGGGGACGGTTCTCCTGACAAACTATGATGAAATTTCACCATAAGTTGTCAAGAGAACCGTCCCCCTGACAAATAAGGAGAACAAAGACAATGAAAATAGTAATGCCTCGGATTTTGTCGATATTGCTGATATGCGTTATGCTGCTTGGTATAGCCGGGTGCGGATTGTTTAGATCTGATGCTCCCGGAAACGAAGCGAGACCTACAGATGAGCCACCCGGCATAATAACAACCGTGCCGGATATAACAGAGCCTGAGGATGATTTTATCCCTGATGGACCGGTGATATCGACGGAGGACCTGGCTGAAGCTCTTAGAGAAAAGTATGCGGATGTTGAGAGCGTAGTATTTCTGGAAAGCCTTTGGAATGTTCCCAAAAATCAAGAGTTCTACATGGATTTTCAATTTGACCTGATTGAAGATACCGAATATGGAAATTTCACCGAAATATTTGCCGTATATGCGGATGCGGAATTGACAGAAGGTGTTTGGGGGTCGTGGGAAATTGTTACACATGAGGATGACCCGTCAATTCCCGAAGGACACAACAGGGTATATGCCCGTCCCGGCAGAAATGCCGCCGGACGGGTTTGGGGTTCTTACTATGACTTAATTACACGTCAGAAAATTGACCTTGACGGAGCAGGTGAATATTATCTCCATGAGCAGGAAGAATTTTCATCATGGGGTTTTCTAAGGCATTATTTCCTCGCTATGCACATCGACCCTGTAACTGCGGAGACACTGGAAAAACCGCTGGTCACTATTTTTACCGTGGAAAATCAGCTTGATGCGCCGCAATCGGAGTTTTTTGTGACAGAAGACGGTAAGGCAGCGTTTCGGTGGAATGAAGTGCCGGGAGCAGATTATTATGTAATCGTAAATATCGATGAGTTTGGCACGATTTGGCCTATCGACAAAACAACCGGTACAAGCTGGGTACACCCGCACCGTGAAGATGCAGTTACTATGAACAGTGCATTTGCAATAATGTTTGCAACAGAAGATGATATACTCAGTTTGCCGGACGATTTTGAACCCTCGGAAGCGAGGATAAAAAAATACAGTGTAATCGCAGTTAATAGTGAAGTACACTCATCTTTAGGGACAATCCACCGCGGTGAAGAAATGGCTGCTCGATTACCATACGCTGTAGCTTTGAACACAGTACGACAGGATTCCGCAGAAACAGGCGGCAATAGCAGGTTCATCCCCGCAGTCGGACTGCTGCCGACCCACAGAGCTATCAGCATGGCAGACGGAGCCACAGTCCGCCGTCCAATGATTTATGATTTCAGTTTCGCGGAGATTAAGACTGACAGATGGTTGTACTACGACGGGTATGACAGTAATGATGAGATGGTTAATCCGAGATTTGAAGACCATATAAATCTCCATATAAACTTCATAATAGAAGGCACTATATTCTCCGGCACCATGGTTGTCACAGACGTTGATATGAACACCGCTATGACAGAGCTGGAAGCCTTCCGGCGGCTGATAGACGACTCGGCGGCACGAGGCGGCGGCAGTACAGAAACGGATGTAGAAAAAGGCAGAAAAAGCGATGACAGCAAAACATCAAGAGACGCGCCGGGAGAAGTTTCGGACAGAAGAGGCGACCGTATATTCGCAAATACAGCACTGAGCGAATTTTTAGCGATTAATCTGCTTGCGGCAAATGAAATGATTGACTTGTCGGGATTTTCCGAAAGTGCCGACTGGGATTACCTGGTAGAGGCGTTTTTTGAAGCAATGTATCAAAACCCGCTTGTTCTCCATGTAGACAGCATATTCAGTACACCCGGGACAAATCTTCTTATGGTGGACTATCGTGAAACGAAAAGGGAAATCCATAGGCAACAGGTAGCATTGTTAAATATAGTACCACGGATTGTTGCGGAGATAATTACACCCGGAATGACCGACTTGGATAAAAGCTTTGCGATAAACAGATATTTAATAGAAAACTCGGAATACGACTGGGAGGCACTCAGAGAAGCGGAGAGAAATGACTTTCAATTTGTAGACGATAGGTTTAATAACTCGTTTAACGCTTATGGTATACTCATAAATAAGGTAGGTGTCTGTGCCGGTTATGCCGATGCATTTAAGCTGCTTGCGGACGAAGCGGGACTGGAAGCAATTGTCGTGACAGGTTATCTGGAAGGAATATTGCCGCATGCATGGAATCGTGTGAACATAGACGGGCACTGGCACACGGTGGATGTTACAAACAATGCAAACGAGTATTTGCTGAATGCGTTTATGAATTTGCCGGATTCCGCTGCCGGAAGACTGCTTATCGAGGATAATATGTTCATGATGAGCGGTTTTATCAACAAGTACAGGTCAACTGACAACACAAGTGAGTATTATACTGCGACCGGACGTTTCTTTGACACAACGGAAATAGCTGCAGAGCTTGCTGAACAAATCCGCAGAAACGGCAGCATAACACTAAGAACAATCTACGATCTCGACGATGACGAGTTCTACGATATCGCAATTGAGGTAATGGAAATTTTAGGTATAAGAGAAATATTCGGCTTCTTTACTCTGGGCGTTATCTGGATGTCAGTATCCGCATAAGCGGTGTAGGAGCGTATATGGTAGGATTAGGGACAATAGTAAACATTGGCACGATATTAGTCGGTGGAGCGTTGGGGCTTATTCTAAAGCGGGTACTGTCCAGGCGCATTACGGACACAATGCTGCAAGGTATCGGGCTTGCCGTTATGATCATTGGCGTAAGCGGTACGCTTATCGCTGCGTTTACTATTGTTGACGGTAGAATAATCAGTGAGCATGTACTGATAATGATAATCTCCCTTGCACTCGGGGCACTAATTGGCGAACTGCTCAGAATTGAAGACGGACTGGAGGCTTTCGGCAAGTTTTGCGAGAAGAAGCTTGTCAAGCCGGACGAGGAATCGACGTTTGCGCAGGGGTTTGTTACCGCAACGCTGGTTTTTTGCGTTGGTTCGATGGCTATAGTCGGCTCAATAGAAGACGGCATAAACAGAAACAGCGACATACTTGTCGCAAAATCGATCATTGACGGAATAACAGCAATGATTTTTGCCTCCACAATGGGGTTCGGAGTGCTGTTCTCGGCATTCACGGTCGGTATTTATCAAGGTATCATAACAATCCTTGCGTATCTTGTAGGGCCATTCATCAGTGAACTCGTTATTATGCAAATGTCACTTGTCGGCTCGATATTGATTATGAGTATAGGATTGAATATGTTGAAAATCGCGAAGATAAAGGTAGGTAACCTGCTCCCGGCAATCTTTATCCCTGCGATTTATCAGCTTATTGTTGGTGTGTTTTTTAAGTAAGTAGGACAGGGGACGGTCCATCTACCTTTATCCGAGGGATAAAGACAGATGAACCGTCCCCATGTCTTATACCTTTATCCGAGGGATAAAGACAGATGAACCGTCCCCATGTCTTACACCGAAACAGAAAACCTCTCCACAATCTCGCAGGGGTTCCATGCGAGCTTTGCTCTGTGCAGTCCTTCGTTGCCGAGGTCGTCTTCTCTGTTGACGAATACTGCGCCGCGGTCAATGTGTTTTGAAACGAATGCGCTTGTTAGCATTGGGTATACGCCTCTGTAATCTCTGTCGGCTTGCTCGACGGTGACATACAGGGTGTCCTCGAGCAATGTGCCGAAGGTGAAGCCGATAACATGATCTTCAGCATAGAGAGCTAAAGTAGAAACGTTATAGATATCGAGATTATCAAGCACTTCGAGTGTTTTGCAGTTACCCTCCGCAAACAGCTCTGAAGAGCCGGGGATGGGTTTTCGTTCAATAAACGCCTTTACATCATTTACATTTGCGCTTGTTATCTCTTCAAAGTGATGCTTCCATGTACGTTCGAAGTAGTTTCGATGATTGCGCTGCCCGCCCAGCTTGCGGCCGGCGAGTGAAGCCATTGGAGCTGCTTCGTAAATATAATCCCCTCCGAGATCAATAGCTGTAACATCGGCATTACCGAAGCGGCGTTTCAGAACTTCAACACCATCCTTGGGGATATTGTAAAACAGCTTTTCCCCCGGATAATGCGAATCCAAAACACCGATAGCATGAACCAAGTCGCCGGCGATAGGCAGCATGTACGCATGCTTGCCATCGGAAATTCCTATGCGGATAAAAAGCATTCCCTCATAAGCGGCGACATATGTCGGCCACATATCGCGCCACATGAGCAAGGTACCGAAAACGTAATCACAAAGTCTTGAATAAGTATGCGTAAACAACGATTTAAACCCGGATGCATTTGCCAATGTAAGTCTCTCAAAATCCAACATGGAACAGAAACCACTCCCTTCACTTCAAGCGATTATATCACAAGATGATATGTAATGCGAAATAATTTATGAAGAAAACAGTGTTTGAAGGGATTATTCATCTACATCCTTACTTCAATCTTTATCATCAGCGACATAACGCCTTACTACTCCATCATTTTCATTTTCTATTATTTTATATTCTTTTCCGGTATCTTTATCAAAGGTTTTAATTACTTTTGTGCTGGAGCTGCCGGAGAAAAGCTTGAACACAAAGATGATAGCAGCAATTATAAGTGCTACTGCACCTCCGCCCACAACAAGCGGTATTATGTTCTTTAGTATAAGCAGGCCTAAAGGCAGTATAGCCAATGATAAAAATAGAGCCAACCACCATTTTCCTACTAATTCTATGTCCGGCTGGCATTTTGACATTACAATTGATGATATAACAAGCAGACCGGCATATCCGAGAAGTATGAATAATGCTGTTAGATAATGGCTTGCAAGAAAGTAAGCGAAAAGATCATTTTGTGCTCCTGATGATATTGCTGTTGCCAAAGTATCTTGTGGTATATCAGACGCCAGGAACTTCGCCAATATCATCGGCATTTCCAGAGTGCCGTTAAATATCAAGAAAATAAGCAACGGGACAACAAAGAGCAAAAGGCTCACTAATGAAAAGAGTATGATAATTACAACTTTTTTATGCCCAACTTCTTGCAAAATGTATGCAAGAAAAACTGTAATTAACGAGCAACCCAGTAAAACGATAAACGTGATAACAGCAAAGTCGGAAAAATATTCAGCCGCTCTCCCGGTCGTAAATGCCGCACCGACTCTTGTGAAAAACCCCTGACCTTCAACGATATGACTTGCACCGGTATAAATATCGGGTGGTCCTCCTATTTGTCTTACTTGTAAGGCATAACCACCATCAACAATAAACAGTGTTAATAAAACTATTGCCAGAATAATTGAAAATAACTTCATCGCGCTAATCAAAATACGACTAATATCTTCGAGTGGTGTTTTTCGCGGATTCCTAATCAGATTCTTAAAGGAATAAAAAATTTCACCGGGCCAAGCTGTTAGAGCGGAACCAATCTTTCTGAACATTATGCACCTCCTCTTAAGTTTTGAATCATTACTGCCAACATTATATCACTTATAATGCGCCGATAAAAGACCATAGAAGTATTGTTTTTGGTGGTTAATTATATCGCAGACAATAGCTGTGTTGCTGTTATTTCATGTATCAAAAATGTCAGACAGTGTCTGACAAATTGGTGTTACCGGGTCTTTTAAGTACCTTCTTTCCATACAATCCGACTTGGAGAGATATATTGTTGTCCCTGTAAAAAAGGAAAGGTGTTTTTGTACTTGCTCACCGGTTCTAAAACGAATTTTTTTGCTTCGTTATCGCACGAATAATTAAACCCGGCAAGTAAATCACGTCCGAATATATTTTGAAAACCACCCTTTTCATAAAATGTTCCATCTTCTTTTAGTAAAACTAAAAACGGCCAGTTTAATGCTTTAAATCCGCCAATATTTATTTCCGGAAGACGGATGATATACGCATCCAGCATTTTATTATCTGCAGTTGCAGCACGATGTGGAATTTTATTCGCATTTATCCAATTTAAATCATAACCACATAAACAGAGCGCAATAGTAGACATAGCTGATCTGTCTGCGCCGGTATCAATCATGAACTCTCTTTTATCAAACTCATTATCAAAACGTTTGATATCTATCTCAATCAAGATTCGTTCAAATTCATTACTTGCGAAATGCAGGGTTTTATGCAAACTCATTTTGGATTACCATGCCTCCTACGTGAATATTTGTATCTGCATGATTTCCGGTAACCCATGCAAAACGTTTCCCTTCCTTTTCGCTTGTAGGTATCTTTAGAAATTCTTCTTCATCATTCGCAATGTAGAATACATAACCTCTATCTGCGCGAAAACCATCGTTTTGTTCAGTTATCACCATACAGATATAGTATTGTGCATATTTTTCTGCCGCATCTGCTATAGTAATTATTAATTTATCATCAATCTTTTTAAGCATTATCATGCACATCCTTCCGTAGTTATTAGCATATTTCTGTTCACTACCGTAGAAGAATTATACCATAGAAACATGGAGAACTCCATATAAACTTTACTTGCATGGCAGGGGAGTTTCATAATGCATCACAGTACATATAATATCTGTATTGCTATTTAATGTATCAAAAATCGCCCATGGCCGCTGCTATAATACAAATAGACAAAGTCAGGCACCTTGCTACGAAAACTAAATAGCGGTTAAACACCGGAGAGCAGACCGGAGAGTGGGAGTGGAAGGGATAAAACAAAAGTGTGACAGGAGCGTGATTATGAACAAAGAGAAGATATTATCGTACATGGAATCAAACGAAATTACCGGTAAAATTACAGAAATCCCCGATGGGTACACAAAAATCGCGGATAGCGCATTTTCTTGGAAGGAAAGCAAGGAGACCATAGAGGAACTGGTTATTCCAAAAACCTTATCAGACATCAACCTGAAAAATATAAACTTTCGCTTGCACTTACTTAGAAAGATAACTGTTCACAAAGATAACCCTGTATATACGGACATTGATGGAGTGCTGTTTAACAAAGACAGGACAGAGCTCATCTATTTCCCGCCGCATCACCCGATGCGTAACTACATAGTGCCGGACACAGTAGAGCGTATCGGTAACATGGCGTTTGCCATATCAGGACGTTTAACTGTTTATAATAAAGATATTGCTGATGGGGTACTATCTGTCGAGTTGCCAAACGGACTGCAAAAAATCGGAGATCATGCATTTTATTCGTGCAAAGCCTTAACTGAGATCATTATTCCTGACAGCGTTTACCAAATCGGCAAAGCAGCGTTTAGTGCTTGCAAAGGACTTAAAAGCATAGTTATACCTGATAGAGTATGTGAAATTGGCGAGGATGTTTTTCAGTATTGCGAAAATCTCCGATACGTTAAACTTGGTAAGTGGGTTCCCAACATACCAAAAGGTGCATTTGCGTCCTGCGATAGTCTTGAAGAACTGGTAATCGGTGAAGGTGTAAGCGAGATTTGGGATTACGCTCTGAATGGCTGCGGGAAGTTACCAAAACTCACTATTCCTGCTAAGGTCGGTTATATAGTCAATAGCTTATCAAGAATGATCAATCATTGGCACGACTGTGTTTTTACCGATATATATGTTGATGGGAACAATAACCGCTATACAGACATAGATGGTGTTATGTTCAGTAAAGATAAAACTAAGTTGCTTGCTTATCCCGGAGGAAGACAGCAGTCTACATATACAGTGCCGCCGAGTGTGACAGAAATTGGAAAAGGAGCATTTTGGCACTGCCGTAATCTAACGGAGATAATACTACCAGAGGGTTTAAAGGCTATTGGTAATAAAGCGTTTTATCATTGTGACAAGCTGACTTCAGTAAACCTTCCTGATACTTTGGAAGAAATCGGTAAAGGTGTGTTTTTGTGGTGTGAATCCATAGATAATATAATTATTCCCCATCAGATTTCGCATATCAGTTATGAGATGTTCTCAAGCTGTGACCGGCTTAAAACTATCACATTGCCAAAAAACCTTAAAAGCATTGGAGCCAATGCCTTTAGATCTTGCAAGAGTCTGGAAGAGATAACTATTCCTGATAGCGTAGAGTGGGTTCAGGACAAGGCGTTTAAGTGGAGCTCCGCTTTAAAGCGGGTAGAGTTCAAAGGTAAAGTCTACTCCTATGATGAAGAGTTTAAGGGTGTGCCGATGAATTTCTATGAAGATGCTAATAACAATACAGCACGCAAAAAAACACAAGTGGTAATAAATGTTATTCAAGGCGATATCGATGATGTAGTTGAATGTAAAAAAATTGTCGCTGATGCAAACAACTATTATGAGGCGCTGTGTGCCGGATATAGTGAAACCATGCTTGTACTCGCAAAAATGGCTGCGAAAGAAACAAAGATCACTATAACAATTGATCATATGTATGCGGATTCATACTTTGAAGGATCATTCACATTTAATAACTCTAATGAGATGTTTGTAAATATAGAAGCCACATCACATAATATGTATGAGGCATTAGGAAAGGCGTTTAGGATTGCACTCGAGAAAACACAGCATTGTGCAGGAACGAGTCTGCCTCCCTTCGGCAGAAAACAAAATTCATGTATCAAAGGTGAGGAAAACGGACGCTGATAAGTATAGAAAGAAAGGGCAAATTTATGAGAACAGTTCAAGTGAGTGTAAATATAAAAAGGTATGGCAACCAAATGCCGCAGGATTTAGGTAATTGCCTTGATGCAAAGTATGGTGATATTTATAGGGGAATATCTGTGAGAAAAGGAGAGATAGATTTAAATAATCTGCCGTATGTA
>WRDH01000057.1 GCA_009783555.1 Oscillospiraceae bacterium | reverse complement strand
TTGGCATGGTAGGGGTGGTCAAGGTGCTAAAACCGCGTCCCTTCTTTTAGCCGACGCTGCGTTTAATACCGGGAAATTCGTACAAGGATTTCCGGAATATGGTCCTGAACGCATGGGTGCTCCGATTACTGCTTACAATCGTATCAGTGATGAGCGTTGCCCGATTCACAGCAACATCTACGAGCCCGATTATGTCGTGGTTGTAGATGCTACTTTATTATCAGCGGTTGATGTAACCGGTGGTCTTAAGAAAGAGGGAGCTATTATTATAAATTCCTCAAAATCCCCCGATGAGCTAAAGCCTTTGCTTGAAGGTTATGAGGGCGGAGTCTACACAATAGATGCCGGCAAAATAGCTGAAGAGGAAATTGGCAGAAATATCCCCAATACGCCAATGCTGGGCGCGGTTGTTAAGGTCAGCGGCGTTATTCCTGAGGATGAGTTCTTCAAAGACATGGAAGCTTCCATGCATCACAAATTCGCTAACAAGCCCCATGTTATCGAGGGCAATATGAAGGCGCTGAGGCGTTCAATGCAGGAGGTTAAAGGATTATGATATATGTAAAAGATGCAAATCTGAACCTTGCGTGGAACGAAGTGAACATTGGCGGAAACATTTACGGCGGCGGTACTTCTTTAGAAGTCAACACCGGAGACTGGCGGCTGTTGATTCCGGCATGGATTGAAGAAAAATGCAAGCATTGTATGCTTTGCTTCCCGACCTGCGCAGACAGTTCCATCCCCGTAAAAAACGAGAAGCGCGAAGATTTTGATTTCAAACATTGCAAAGGCTGCGGCGTTTGCTTTAAGGTTTGTCCCTTCGGCGCTATCACCTGGGAAAAGGAGGATAAGTAATGGGTATTCGTGAAAGACTTTCAGGTAACGAAGCGGTCGCTATCGCCCTGAAGCAAATTAACCCCGATGTTCTGGCTGCTTATCCGATTACGCCGTCCACGGAGGTTCCGCAATATTTTGCGCAATTCGTTGCAGACGGTCAAGTTGATACAGAATTTGTCGCTGTAGAATCAGAGCACAGCGCAATGTCAGCCTGTATCACAGCCACGGCAGCCGGCGGACGCTCCGCCACAATCACATCCGCTTGCGGTCTCGCTCTTATGTGGGAGCTTCTCTATGTCGCTTCCGGCACACGCCTTCCGGTCACTCTTGCTGTTGTTAACCGTGCACTCAGCGGTCCTATCAACATCAACAACGACCATTCAGACTCAATGGGCGCAAGAGACAGCGGCTGGATTCAGCTTTATTCGGAAAACAATCAGGAAGCTTATGACAACTACATCATGTCACTGCGTATCGCAGAGCATAAGGATGTTATGCTTCCGGTCATGACTTGTCAGGACGGCTTTATTACTTCACACGCAATCGAAAATATCGAGTTGCTTGAAGACGATAAAGTTAAGGCGTTTGTAGGCGAGTACAAACCCGAGCATTCACTCTTGTCGGGCGAATCCATTTCAATGGGTCCGTATGATACACCGATGTTCTACTTTGAGCACCAGTATCAAAGAGCCCGTGCAATGGTTGATTCAAAGCAAGTCATTCTTGATGTTTCTAAAGAGTTCGGCGACCTTACCGGGCGTTATTACGGTCTCTTTGAAGAGTACAAAATGGAAGACGCAGAGAGAGCAATCATCGTTCTTAACTCCACAGCCGGTACGGCAAAAGCAGTCTGTGACGAGCTTCGCGCAAAAGGCGAAAAAGTCGGTATCCTCAAGCTCCGCGTATATCGCCCGTTCCCGATGGAAGAAATCGCAAAAGCAATTTCACACGTCAAAGCCGTCGCTGTCATGGATAAAGCAGAGAGCTTCTCGGCTGCAGGAGGTCCGGTATTCACAGACGTACGCAGTGCTTGTTATGAGCTTGCAACACGTCCGCATATCATCAACTACATCTACGGTCTCGGTGGTAGAGATGTACCTGTTGATGTTATTCATTTTGTCTTCGACGAGCTTAAAAAAGTCGTCGCAGATAATAAACCCGGCGAAATCTATCGCCATGTCGGCGTAAGGGGGGTATAAATATGGCTTATAATCTGAAACAAGAAGCTTCTAAGCCGGAACGTTTTGTTGGCGGACATCGCCTGTGCGCAGGCTGCGGTGCAGGTGTTGCGGTTCGCGGTGTACTCCGTGCATTAAACGATGAGGACAAGAGCGTATCGGGCGTAGCGACAAGCTGCCTTGAAGTTTCGAGCTTTTTGTACCCGTTTACAGCTTGGAATGATTGCTTCATCCACTCGGCATTTGAAAATGTCGCTGCTTCGGTAGCAGGTGCAGAAGCTGCTTACAAGGCACTGAAAAGAAAAGGCAAGGTAAAGGATAATTACAAATTCATAGCTTTCGGCGGCGACGGCGGAACTTATGATATCGGTTTCCAGGCTCTTTCGGGAGCGATGGAGCGCGGTCATGACATGGTTTATGTCTGCTACGACAATGAAGCGTATATGAACACAGGCTTGCAGCGTTCCTCCGCAACTCCGAAGTTCGCAGAAGTTTCAACTGCTCCTGTCGGCTCAAAAATCCCCGGCAAAATGCAGTACAAAAAAGACCTGACCGAAACTATCGTAGCTCATAATGTGCCTTATGTCGCACAGACTACGTTTACTTCAAACTTCAAGGACTTCCACGAAAAAGCTCACAAAGCGCATTACACGGAAGGTCCGGCATTTCTCAACATTCTAGCACCATGCCCGCGCGGTTGGCGTTACCCGCCTGAAGATCTCATGGCGATCTGCAAGCTCGCTGTGGACACTTGTGTATGGCCGCTTTATGAAGTCGTCGATGGTGATTGGAAGCTGACTTACGAGCCGAAGACAAAGCTCCCGGTAACCGACTACCTGAAGCCGCAAGGCCGCTTCAGCCACATGTTCAAACCCGGCGCGGAATGGATGCTCGAAGACTTCCAGGCACATGTTGACAAGAAGTGGGAGAGACTGCTTAAAAAGTGTAAATAAAAGCAATTGTTGTCACGGGGACGGTTCTCTTGACAAACTATGGTGAAAAATCATCAAACACACGGGGACGGTTCTCTTGTAGTAAAAGAGGACCGTCCCCTGTATTCTTGTTATCCGCGTTATTATTTTCTAACCCGTTTCACTGCTAAAACAATTGCCGCTGTTGCTGTTATCGCAGTCAAGGTGATGCCGCTGCTAATGATTGCCAGCAACCAGCCGGGCATAGGCTGTGTATCGGTATCTCTTCCTTGAGCCAATTCGTCCGGAGTAGTTCCGTCCGGAGCTGTTTTGTCAGAAAACATGTTTACCAGAACATAACCGGTGTTCGGCTCTAAAGTCATCGATTGCGCAGCTATTCCGTACAGCAACGTATTCCCCGCAGTGTTTCCGTCAACAAGCACTGACCAATCACCTTCCGGCAGCGTAAGTGTATGTCCCACTGAATCAACATTGACGGCAACTATAAATTTTTCATCGCTTGCCACGCTCCCGTCAAGGGTATATGCAAGCACCTGCGGTTCGGTATCGATAAATTTTATCGCATCGTTAATTTCCTGTGCCGTTCGCAGTCTGAAAGCGGGATGGGTTTTTCGCAATGAAATCAAGCCTTGGTAATATTCAAACAAGCCGAGATGTCTTGTCTTATCCTCCCAGCGGATCATATTCACCGAGTCCGGTGATTTATAACTGTTTTCATCACCGCCTTTAGAACGCGCAATCTCTTCACCGGCATGGATGAACGGTATACCCTGTGATGTCAACACCAGAAGTGCCGCCATTTTATTCATTGCAAGCAGTTCATTTTCATTGGCATCGGGATTTGTCGCAATTAGTTTATCCCAAAGTGTCAGGTTATCATGCGCGGAGGCATAGTTAACTGTTTGCGTGGGTGCGAGAGCCCACGGAGCTTTTGAGTATGCCATTCTGGAGTACTCAATCTGCGGATGCTGCACTGATGCGACAACGCCAAACATCACGTCCACACGTCTGCGATAATCTCCATTAACAAAACCCGGTTGCGATGCGTTAAAAACATGTCCTTTTATGCCGTCACGCATGTCATCAGAAAAAACTGCAATCCGCTCATGCAGAAAAGGTGCATTATCCTTGAGTGCCTGCTGATCTCTTGGAAGCGGTGTACTGCCTCCTGTCCAACCTTCTCCGTAGACAATTATCGTCGGGTCAATTTCGTCCAGTGCAGCGCGTACAAGGTTCATCGTTTCTATGTCATGCAAACCCATCAGGTCAAACCTGAAGCCGTCAATACGGTATTCAGTCGCCCAATAGACGACGGAGTCAACAATAAGTCGCCTAACCATGGCACGCTCGGACGCAGTTTCGTTGCCGCAGCCGGAGCCGTTGGAAAAGCGGCTGGTAGTCGGATTTTGACGATAGTAATAATCAGGGACTAATGTGTTAAGATTGCTGTCAGCCGTGGCTCCGGTATGGTTGTATACCACGTCCATTACTACAAACAAGCCGTTCTTATGCAAGGATTGTACCATCTCTTTGAATTCTTGGATGCGCACATTCCCGTCATACGGGTCGGTGGAGTATGAGCCTTCGGGCAGGTTATAGTTTTCAGGGTCGTAACCCCAGTTAAATACTCCCCGGTCAAGCCTCGTTTCGTCAATGGAGCGGAAGTCAAAGACAGGCAGCAGATGGATATGTGTTACGCCCAGTTCAACAAGATGGTCTACACCGGTTGAAAGTCCGTCCGGATTTACCGTCCCCTTCTCCGTGAAAGCAAGATATTTGCCTTTGTTGCTTTTCCCGGAGGTTTCGGATATCGAGAAGTCACGGACGTGCAGTTCGTATATTATAGCATCCACGGGGTTGGTGAAGCTGCGGCGTTCGTAGTCAAACCATCCCTCCGGATTGGTCGCTTCCAAATCCACAACCATCCCGCGTCTGCCGTTAACGCCGGCGGCTCTCGCATAAGGGTCAACCGCCTCGCGGTTACGCCCGTCACCAAGATCAACCGAGAAAGTATAATAAACATTTGCCAAATCACCCTGCTTCACGGCTTCCCATGCACCTTGCCCTATGCTTACCATCTCAAGCCTTTCCGACATATCGGAATCATTCCCTGTCGGGTACAGATTCACATAAGCACTATGCGCAGTAGGCGACCATAAACGAAATATCGTCTGTTCTTTGCTGTAGATTGCGCCTAGTTCTCCGGTAAATGTATACATATCCTCAAACCCTTCAGCCATAAAAAATCTGTCCGCAAGCAAATCGGGAGGCTTATAATTAAAGAACTCATCTGAATAAGCTTCATCCCTGTCATATGTAAAATGGTAATTTCCGGACACGACCCATATCTCATTGCCAATCTGAAGGTCAATGAAACGATCCTCTTCCACGTCCTTATCCCAGGTATCGGTGCGAACGATAAATCCTACCATCCTTTCCGCATCCGGCACTCTGAATACAGCAATTTTCCCGAAATCGTCCTCATCGGTAAACGGAAATGCCGCGCCGTCTCTTCCCTCCGCCCATGACCAGATATTCCATATATCATACTCTCCATCGCTGCGGCGGAAGTGTATGATAATCTCTACACTGTCAGCCAATGCAAAAGGTGATATGTATGATATGTATGGGAGCAAGAATAAACATACCAGTAAAAATACAACAAATTTTTTCATGTAGTAATCTCCTGAAAATAAAAAAAGTAACGTTTCACTTCTTTGCCGTTAGCGGTAATTATACCACATAATAATCTAAAATAAAAGTAAATCACATTTTGTTTACTATTATTATGTAATGTGGTAACATATGGATATTGTGTGAAAAGGCTGCCGTTAAAATAAACGACAGCCCCTTATGGAAAGGAAAATGATTATGAAAAAAATATTTGTTATTCTGATTACCCTTTCGTTTTTGTTGACAATGCTGGCAGCGTGCGGACCCGGACCCGAAATCATTCTGCCCGGGCAGGAGGTAAGTACCGATGGAGAAAGCGGAGGAAGCGAAGATTCCAGAGTATTGAGGATTTGGTATGATAATGATGACCGCTTCGAAGCATTACAAAGAAGCTTCAACGCTGTTCATCCCGATATCACAATTGAATATGAGCGTGTTTCACATACCGAAGCGCGCGGAAGACTGCAGCTCGACGGACCGGCAGGAATAGGGCCCGACGTGTTTTTCTTGCCGCATGACCATCTTGGAAATGCCATACTCGACGGTCTTATCGAGCCGCTCGATGCGGATTTCCAGAGTAGGCTGCGATTCACCTTGCACACCGGAGCGGTTGATACGGTAACTGTTGACGGTGAAATGTACGCAGTGCCGCTCACTCTGGAAAACATCGCGCTTTTCTACAATAAGGATCTGTGGGGCGAAACTCCACCTGCAACCATGGAAGAGATTATAGAATTCGGCAAGGACTACAATAACAGGCATCTCAATAAATGGGTGATGATGTGGCAAATTAATGACGCATATCACAATTATATATGGCACAGTGCATTCGGCATGGAATTTATGGGTCCAAATCAAGATGATTTCAGAAATCCCGGTTTTGATTCCCAGGGCGCTCTTGAGGGGATTCGATATATGATGTATCTGCGTGAAAACCTTTTTGACGTACCTTCCGAAAACACCGGATACGGCGCAACAGTTTCGTTATTCCAAAACGGAGAAGTACCCTTGACCATATCGGGCGAATGGGCTATAGCGGATGCAAGAGATAACGGGATAAACTTCGGCATCACCAAGCTGCCGACAATAGATGGTAAACAGCCCATCTGCTTCCTCGGAATTCGCGCTGCATGTATGTCAAGCTACACTAAGAATCCGGAGCTTGCAAAGCTTTTCCTTGAGTTCCTCGCCAGCGAGCAAGGTGCAATCTTCTTCTACACTGAAGAAAACAGGCTTCCCGCGTTTATGGACCATTCCCGTGTACCGGGCTTAAGTGATGACCCTTATCTCGCCGGAATCCTTGAGCAAAATGTTTATACCGTACCGATGCCCATAATTCCCGAAGTCAATCAGGGCGGTTGGGAAGGACTTCGCGAGTTGTTTGTATTCGCATGGGACGGACAACTGACAGCCGAGGAATCGCAAATAAAGGCAATGGAAACATACAAAACCTTACTACAGGCTGCAGGCAGAGATATCGACTGGTAATCAATAAACGAAACGGGGTGATTGTATGCGGTTTGTCACGGCATTTATGTCTGCTATAGTCTGGGGCAGCGGGCAAGTCTTAAACCGGCAGTGGTTGAAAGGATTAGTGTTCTTTGGCGTTCAGGTCGCACTTGTGTGTATCGAGCTTTTCACCGGAACCCTCCGTGTATTGACTGTACCTGAAGGAGCTATGGACATCGGCGGAAATGCTTTCTTTCACTTTCGCAACGCCGGTTTCTTTACCAGAAGCATTTGGGGGATCATAACGCTGGGCGAGATACCCCGCGAGTCGTCGGCTGTGCTTATTTTTGATCACTCGACTATGTTATTGATAAGCGGGCTTATTGCCATAGCGGTGCTTTTACTGTTCCTGCTTGTTTATGTGTTTAACATTCGTGATGCTTTTATAACCCGCAAAAAAATCGAAGAAGGAGAGCGGATTGACAGCATTAACTCTATCCGCGCGGGTCTGGAGCGCAATTTCGAGTACATCTCCATTACACCCGGAATGTTGCTGCTGTTATTTGTTTCATTGCTCCCTATATTGTTCTCATTTCTTGTTGTCTTTACGAACTACAATACAAATACGATTCCACCAAGAAATCTGGTAGATTGGGTAGGTTTCCAGACCTTCCGGGATATCATAGGACTCCCGATCTGGAGTCATACCTTTGTATATCTCTTTATATGGACAACAATCTGGGCTTTCACCGCGACTTTTACCGCATATAGCTTCGGTATGCTTCAAGCTGTCATCATAAGCAGCCCGCTCGTGAGATACAAGAAGTTCTTTCGCAGTATCTACATGCTTCCGTGGGCAATACCCGGCTTTGTTTCGGTTCTTACCTGGCGTAACGCGTTACACCCGCAAGGACCTATAAACCGGTTCATAACAGATTTGGGTTATGAGGCATTGCCTTTCTTAACCGATGTCAACTATGCCCGGGCTGTCCTTGTCATTGTCAATGTATGGCTGGGTTTCCCATACTTTATGGCTCTAATTTCGGGTGTAATGGGGACAATAAACACCGATATGTATGAAGCCGCCCAAATTGACGGCGCAAATGCACCGCAAATCTTCCGCAAAATAACCTTCCCGTATATTCTATCGGCTACGGCACCGCAACTCATATTTTCCGTAACATTTAACTTCAATAACTTCGGTCTGGTCTTTTTCCTGACAGGAGGCGGACCGGGCGACCCGAGCTTACAATTCGCCGGGAGAACCGACCTGCTTATAACATGGATATATAAGCTGACCATAGACCAGCGAATGTATAATTATGCGGCTGCGATGTCCGTGTTCATCTTCATAGTTTTGGCAACAGTATCAGCCATCAACCTGCGCCGGACACGTGTATTCAAGGAGGAGTGAGATTATGGAAACCAATAAAAAGAAATTGACTCCTAAGCAATGGTTTTTCGGCATAATAATACATCTTTGGCTGGGATTGATGATACTCGCGGTGATAATTCCTGTCATGTGGGTCGTCGGGTCTTCATTCGGTACTTCGGCAGCTATAACCGATGTAAAGATTTTCCCGTCGGAGCCGACTCTGAAGAATTATATAGAACTCCTTACCGAGACAGACTTTCCGCTGTGGTTCAGAAATACATTCATTATAGCAGCATTGACTATGGTTTGTACGTCTGTACTAAACATGTTTACCGCATTTATCTTTGCAAGATTCCCGTTTAAGGGACGTAAGCCTCTGCTGATGTTCATCATGGTATTTACAATGTTTCCATCTTTCCTCGGTCTCACGGCAATATATGTTATAGCGTTAAATTTCGGGTTGCTTGACAGTATCTATACGCTGGTAATCATATACACGGCAGGGAGCATACCCGGCAACATATTTCTTGCGAGGGGGTATCTGCTCAACATACCGCGCACACTCGACGAGGCTGCATATATCGATGGCGCGTCAAAATTGCAGGTGTTCAGGCATATAGTGATGCCGCTCTCTTTACCTATGATGGCATTTCTTGCTCTTACTGCATTTATGGGTCCGTGGTTTGACTATATAATGCCGCGTTTGCTTCTTTCTTCCAACCAAAACCTCACCATAGCCATTGAGCTCTTTAATTGGACCGATCCCCAGAGTCCGCTCTTTAATATACCTCGTTTTGCTGCCGGCAGTGTTTTGATTGCTGTTCCGATAACGACTCTCGCTATTTTCTTCCAGCGGTTCATCGTGACCGGCCTAACAGCCGGAGCAAATAAAGGCGAATGATAGCAAAGCTCGCCCAAAGGGCAGGTGAAGCATCGCGTATGTCGCTTGTAGTGACAGTTTCATGCTCTCTGATGTTGCTTATGCTGCCGACATTCTTTTGGTTGCTGCGTCAGCATCCGTATGAAATGTATGCACGTTTCTACGATTATCATGTTACGATGTCATCATTTGTGATTTCCGGCGATGAAGTGATTTTTACAGACACGGCTGAAGGCAGATCACTAACACTTACGGCTCCGCTCGAATTTTTCCCCGAATCTGATTTTGCAAACGAAAACGCCGGCGAGATATTTGACCGTCTTGCTCTCCTGAACAACTATTATAGCAGCATGCTTTTGCCGATCATGCTGCTGATATTTCTGATAAGCTCTGTCTCATTACTGTCGCTAAGCGGCATGATTGCAGGTATGATGGGCATTGGGCGCATAATGACTCATGCCTTACCTATAAGCAAGCGGCTCCGAATCTTTGCTGTTTGTTTTTGGCTGCCCGCCTTGCCATCAGCGGTAGTCGGTTTTATTCTGCCTGTATTCCATCTGTTAATTTTCCAATTAATTGTTGGATTTCTTGCCTGGCGTGTACAGAAGGTTATGTGAAAGCTATAGTATATACCCGTCATCGCGAGGAGCATTGCGACGTGGCGATCCACGATGTTGTGCAAATGCACAATTTATAGATATTGTTGTTTTAATTACAAATATGGATTGCCGCACCGTCTGCGGACGGTTCGCAATGACGAAAGAAGGAATATATATATGATAAATCGTCATGCTGTATTTCATGAAGCGAAAAGCCGTCACGCTTTTGCTGCTGATGTTGATACGCTTCACATTCGTTTGCGTACTGCGCGCGGTGATGTGCAGAGTGTTGTCGTATACGCAATCGACCCGTTTAACTGGTTTCCTGATAAAAACGGCAGTGATTATTCCTTCGACAAGGAAAGCTTACTCAAAGTGGAGATGAAGCAGGAGCTAAGCGATGAGCTTTTCGACTACTGGTTTTGTGAGCTTCGCAACACGCCGACAAACAGGTTACGTTATTGTTTTGTCCTCAAAAAAGATTCTGAAATTCTTCGTTTCGGGTCTTCCGGCTTTACCGATGAGATAGAACCGGATTTTTCCAATTTGCTTGGATGGTTTAATTTCCCGTTTATAAATGAAGAGGATGTTTTTAACCCGCCGGACTGGGTCGAAGATACAGTTTGGTATCAGATATTCTGCGACCGGTTTGCGCGCAGCGGTAACAACAGTAGTAGCCGCACGGAAAACTCCGGCTCAGGAAAAACAATTCCCGGCTGGGGCAGTCAGACAGATAATCTTCACCGGATCTCCTTTGGCGGAAACTTAAAAGGGGTAATAGATAAACTGCCTTACATTGCCGAAATGGGTTTTACGGGTATTTATTTTACGCCGATTTTTCAGGCGCCTTCTACCCACAAGTACGATACAACCGATTATTTTAAGATTGACCCGCAGTTCGGCACAAACGAAATCTTTTCCACGCTCGTCAGGCGTGCACATGAGCTTGGTATACGTGTTATTCTTGATGCGGTTTTTAATCATTGCGGATTTACTCATCCATTCTTTCAGGATGTAATAAAGAACGGCAGTAATTCTCCGTATTATTCCTATTTCCATATACTGAAGCAACCGGTTCTCAATTTTAAGCTAAACAGCGCAAAGATGCCGCCTCGTCTTACTAAGGAAGAAATGCAAAACCTGTCCTTTCGCACATTTGCTTATACTCCGCATATGCCCAAGTGGAATACCGCAGACCCGGGAGCGAGGGAATATTTAATAAATGCGGCACGCTACTGGGTTGAGGAGTACGACATCGACGGATGGCGGATGGATGTATCAAATGAGGTATCACACGACTTTTGGAGAGAGCTTTGCAAGGCGGTCAGAGGCATTAAGAGCGACATATTTATGCTTGGCGAGAACTGGGATGATGCCTACCCGTGGCTTTGCAGCGGTCAGTTTGATTCCACGATGAATTATCCGCTGCTCTCGGCAATCGGCAGCTTTGCGGGCGGCAGATCAAATGCGGCGGAGTTTGCTTCGACGATGACCCGCGAGGTGCTTGCGGCTTATCCCAAGCCGATACAAAAGCTGCTTTTTAACATGGTTGATAACCATGATACAGACAGGCTTATGACCGGGTGCGGCGGAAATACCAAGGCTGCAATTTTGGGGTTTGTGCTTCTGTTTACTATGTGCGGCTGCCCGTCCGTGTACTACGGGAGTGAAGTCGGGATGGACGGGACACTCCACGGAGATGCAAACAGACGGTGTATGCTTTGGGATAAGCCTGTACCTCCCGACAGGGATTTTAGACCGCTGATTAAAAAATTGATTACTCTGCGTAAAAAACACCCTGCATTCCGTACTACGGAAATCGTTTTTAATAACTGCAACGATGCTCTTTTAACCTTTACCAAAAAAACCGATGATGAAACACTGGTGGTGATTCTGAATAACAGTGCAGCAGAGCAAAGGATATCACTGCCACCCGGCACATATACGAATCTAATGGACGATTCCATTACGACCGGCAACAGCTTTGCACTTCCCCCATATGAATTTAAGTTACTGTTGCAAGATAGTTCCCACCGTCATTGTGCGCATTAGTTTTCACCGTCATTGTGCGCGTTAGTTTTCACCGTCATTCTGCGCGTTAGTTTTCAACGTCATTCTGCGCGTTAGTTTTCACCGTCATTCTGCGCGTTAGTCGCAGAATCTATGTCGTATACAATAACATGGTTTAGTGTATATTTCACTAATTTACTCCTTGACAAAGTAACGTTTATACATCATTATGATATGTAGTATATTATATGCAAAACATCAGTAGATGAAGACTTGTTAATCAAAAATATTAGGAGGAAATATAATGAAGAAAAAAATCACATCTGTTATCGTTTCACTTGTTATGTTAGTGTCCCTGTCAGTAATACTCACCCCTGTCGCATCGGCTAATCCCGATGATATGGTCGTTATCTATGTCACTGTACCCGACGACTGGGAAAATCCCGGATTTTGGGCATGGGGTGACGAAGGAAACGTCTTCGACGGATGGCCCGGCGATCCGCTTGAACCACTTCCGGGCAACTCCGGCTGGTACTACATTCACGTGCCTACATGGGCATCGGGTGGATTGGTAAATGCCAATGATGGCTCGATACAAACAAATGATTTTGACATCGATGGAGCAGATCTCTGGGTAACCGTTTCCGGACCCGATGATGATTTTGAAGTAACAGACGAGCCGAAGACAACAGGGGACAGACCCGAGTATGTTCCAATGTACACAGTCTATGCCAGAGTGCCCGCAGGTTGGAGCAATCCGGGTTTCTGGGCATGGGGCGAGCATGGAAATCTCTTTGATGACTGGCCGGGCGAGGAAATGACAGATATCGGAGAATGGTATAGAATCAGGATTCCGAAATGGGCAAATAACGTCATTATCAATGCAAACGACGGGTCAGATCAAACTGAAAACATAGAAGATATGCCGGGCATCGATATGTGGATTATCGTTGAAGATAGCGGCCGTGCAAATGTCTTCTTTGAAAATCCGGATTTCGCCGGTGCACCGATGATAACTATACGCGCAATTGTTCCCGCAGCATGGGGTGATGATATCCGCCTCTGGGCATGGGGCAGCCAGGGTGATATGTTCGGCAGCTGGCCCGGCGGCGAACTGACAAAAGTCGGCGATTGGTGGGAAATCGAAGTTGAAGGATGGGCCGATAATTTTATTGTCAACGGAGATAACGGTTCTTTTCAAACAGATGATATGACTAACCTGGAGACCGGAGTTGATATTTGGTTTATTATAGAAGGCTACGATGATTTTGAGTTTTACTATGAAGAACCGGTAGTTCCTCATACTCCGGATGCACCGCCGCCGCCACCGCCACCGGAGCCACCACCTGCTCCGGAGCCGACACCGGAACCTCCTGCACCAACACCGGAACCGGAAAGCAACAATAATGTCCTCTGGATAATCTTGGGCGTTGCAGGTGCGTGTATCATTGCAGCAGTTATAGTTATCATTATTAAAAAGAAAAAGTAATTCTGCCGGTTAAACAATTCTAAGGCGACAGTATTCTGTCGCCTTAGTTTTAAAAGCTAAACGGAGGTATTAACCTTTGAAACATATTAAAGCACTTATTCTAATCATTTTACTTATCATGCTGACACTGGTTGCTGCATGTAGTCCGTCCGAGCCGGATGCTATTGACGAAGCTGCGCAGGAGCAGTCGATTCAAGGCGGTGTGATATTACACGCATTTTGCTGGTCTTTTAACATAATAGCAGAAAACATGGCGGATATCGCGGCAGCAGGGTATACGGCTGTACAAACATCTCCTATCACCGAATGCATAATTACACACCCCCAAGGCGGAGAGGGTATGAATATCGGCGGTCCGAACGGGTTTTGGTGGTATCATTATCAGCCCGTCAGTTTTAATATCGGAAATTTTCAGCTCGGTACAGAAGAGGAATTTGAGAACATGTGCCGCATTGCTGATGAATATAATGTGAAAATAATCGTCGATGCAGTCGTTAATCATTGCGCAGCCAGTTATGATTGTATTAGTGATGAGATAAAGAACATACCCGGCGGAGCATTTCATGCTCCCGCAAGAATAACCGGCTCCGGGCGATATCAGGCTACGCAGAGGCAGTTGCTGGGGTTATGGGATTTGAACACCCAAAACCCATATGTCCAGCAAGAAGTGTTAAACCTCTTGAAGCGTTGCATTGAACTGGGTGCGTCGGGGTTTCGATATGATGCAGCTTATCACATCGAACTTCCTGAGGACAACCCGGCCTTTGCAAGTGATTTCTGGCCTGTTGTTTTGGATAATGGCGCAGAATTTCAGTATGGCGAGGTTTTGGGCAGTGCCGAAGCCGAGGTTTATGCTAAATACATGAATGTAACTGATGCGGGTTACGGTCATACTATTGTCAGTGCAGTGCGTTCAGGATTATTTAACGCATCGGCAATGCAAAGATATTCTGTAAATGCCCCGGCAAGTCAGCTTGTAACATGGGTGGAATCGCACGACACATTCTGCAACGCAGGCGAGACCTCGGATTTGACTGAAAAACAGATACTTTACGGCTGGGCTGTGCTGTGCGCACGTAATGACAGTACACCGCTGTATTTAAGCCGTCCTGCCGGCAGCTCGCCGGGAGTAGATAACAGATGGGGTAATAATATTGTCGGCGAAAGAGGAAATGATGCGTTTAAGTCGCCGGAGGTTGTTGCGTTAAACCACTTTAAAACAGCTATGGCAGGAACAGGCGAATACTTTTCCAACCCTACAGACAGTGACAGGCTGCTGATGATTGAACGCGGCAGTACAGGCGTGGTTATTATCAACACAGGGGAGCAAACTGTGCTAAGTGGTGTAACAGCCCACCTGATGATTGACGGTGTCTATAACGATGTTATTTCCGGCAATGAATTTACGGTTATGGATGGCAAACTGAGCGGCACGGTTAACGCGGAAACTGTGGTTGTTTTCTACAAAGAGGGATATCCGAGCGTATCTTTGTCGCAAGGAAGTGCCGATTTCTTTGATGATACGATTACATTAACAGTTTCAGCGGTTAATGTTGATGAAGCAGTCTACAGCATAAATGATGGTGCATCTATACCCTATGAAAGCGGATACACACTGACATTAGGCGCTGATATGGAAATTGATGAGACCGTGACCATCACACTTACCGGTACATCCGGCAAATTAGACGAGCCGCTTGTAAGGGTGTATAGTTTTGCAAAACGAAATGTTTCGCTCTTAAATGATGATACGGTGGTTTTTTACATCAACACCGAGGGGTGGGACGAGGTGTACTGCTATGTTTATTCGACTTCGTTTGAGCACGGTGTTCTTGAAAATAACAGATGGCCCGGTGAGCCGATGACCCATGTAAGCGGAGACCTATATACATATGTTTTGCCGGAATGGGACGAATTTTATGTAATGTTTAACAATAATGCAGGAGAGCAATTCCCCCTGCATAATGCGCCCGGCTTACGAATGTCCCGGGGACAGCACATGATACTTGACGGTGTCCAGCTTGTGCCATATGTGCCTTAACCCTCTACTCCACAAGCCTCCCGACAATTATCAGCCGTGCATCGTCGAAGTCGTATGTGCAGGTGACGAGGCTTACTATTCTATCGTTTGGACTTACCTGAACGTCTGTAGAGAATACAGACGTTCTTTTTAATTGATTTATATAGTTTAGGAATTCCTCGTCATTTTCAAAGTGCAGCGGCGGATGATCCCTGACGGAATGCACTACATTTCCCGCAAATATCTCAATAGTAAAGTCTTTTTCCGGAGTATATAGTAATATTCTCGGATTTGCATCATAGAACTCTTGGTTTCTATAGTTTTTTAAGACTCCGAACATGTCCCCTGCGCGAGTTTCGTGTCCGTAAATCAGGATGCTCTTATCGGAAAAATCGCTATTGTTACGGTAATCAAGAAATATCGAGCCGTTTCTGTGCGTCGTACCGTCCGGCAGCCGCGTCAGGAAATAGTCATTGTCGGTGGATTGCATTATCATATAATCGATTGGTGTGCCGCTAAGCCTTATCCAACCCACAACTCCGGTGAATAGTTCATTTAGAGCTTCAAAATTCACGAACGGCACCCAAGTACCGGTATCATCCGGCTGTTCAGGTTGTCCGGGTTGTCCCGGTTGTGTGCCGCCGGGTTCAGTGTACCCCGGAGGCGCGGCATCCGGCCGCCTCTCGAACTGCTCAGCAATGTCCGAAAAAAACGTCCGGCTCTGCCAGTCAATATATATTTCACGAATAATAAGCACCGAAAAAGTAACGATTGCCAAAATGCAAACGCATAGTATAATTTTTAGAAGTATTTTTTTCATAGCCTAAGTTACCTATTAATTAATTTGTTCGACACAACTTTTCGCACCACTACGTAGCTCGCAACAACCGGGGCGAGTGACGAGTGTACAGTAACCAACTTTTGATGGAGATCCACAATTTCGACTTGCACATTTTCCAGCTTTGAGTTATCGCGTTATTTTAGTGAAATATTGTAATAATATCAGCATTTATATGAATAAATTGTGAAATAATGCTTGCATTTCACACTATCACTCTGTATATTACTAAATTAGGAACGAAAGTGCCCCGCCACTGTCATTTGATCCCTTTAGGGTCAAAAAGCTTGTGGCGGCAGGCGAGAAGTGTAACGAGCACTCCCCGCCTTGTATATGTGAATCATGCTCACAT
>WRDH01000056.1 GCA_009783555.1 Oscillospiraceae bacterium | reverse complement strand
GTGATGTTGTTGTTAATACGCATGATTTTGATTCCTTTCTTTGTGCCCGGGAGTATCCTTACCCCTCGGTGTGTGTTGTTTATTTTTTTATTTCATAACCCTGCCGGGGCGTGCGTTCCCTTTAGGGGTAATGACAATATATTCCTTCCTGTCTAAATTTATCGCACCTTTTTAGGCTAACTTTAGCGGTATTTGGAGATTTGTTGAATATTCTCAATGTTCATGGTAGTATTGGGGTAATTAATTTTCTTGTGAGGTTTGAATGAAAATTTTTTTACCTGTCAGTCTGTGTTTGATAGTAAAAAACGAAGAGGCATTTCTTAATGTTGCGCTTAAAAGTGCCGGGGCTGTGTTAGGTTTGGATGATATTGTTGTTGTAGACACCGGTTCAACAGATAAAACAAAGGAAATTGCGCTAAATAACAGTGCACGTGTGTATGATTTTAGGTGGTGCAACGATTTCTCTGCAGCAAGAAATTTCGCTGCAAGCAACGCGCAAAACGACTGGGTTTTTTATATAGATGCGGATGAAGAATTATTACATGCGGATTTAGCCGATATTAAAAGCTTTTTGACTAATACTCATGCATTGGGTATGATAACGCTCACGGACATCACAACAAACAGACAATCATCCCTTGCACGGCTCTATAACCGAAAGTCCTATTCATTTAAAGGACGTATTCACGAGCAGCTACGTGCGATAGACGAGTGCGCGGACATAGTTACAGGTAACATAAAAATATCCATGCAACATCACGGGTATATACCCGAGTATAATAAGGTATCGGCAAAACTTGAACGGAATGAACTGCTGTTACTTGAAGAGTTAAAGAGTCAACCGGAGAATCCTTATCTGCTTTATCAAATGGGAAAATGCTATTTTTGCAATGAAAGAGATTTATCTAAAGCATGTGAGTATTTTGAAAAGGCTATAAAAGCGGGTGCGGATGTAAATGTCAACTACACTTATGACCTCATAGAGTGTTACGGATATGCGCTTATCAATACGGAGCAATATGATAAAGCACTTAACTTGAGAGACGAGTTTGCTGCATACTATATAAATAATGTACAATTCAGATTTCTTTCGGCACATATCTATCAAAACAACGGCATGTTTCAAGAAGCGGTTGAGTGTTATGAGAGCTGTATTGGTGCAGATGTGTTTGATTCAAACGGTATTACTTCTTTTCTTTCATACTACAACATAGGTGTTATATTGGAATGTGTGGGTATGATTGAAGATGCAATTGCGATGTACGCAACCTGTGGTGATTATGAACCGGCTTTAGATAGGTTAAAAGATCTTGAAAGGAATGATTTTTACAATGCGTGAACTTGAGAAAGTGTATGACCCTAAGTTGGTTGAAGACAGGATTTACAAGCTGTGGGAAGACAGCGGGTGTTTTACCGGTGTTATTGACCACGACAAGACGCCGTTTACTATTGTTATTCCACCGCCCAATGTCACGGGTCAACTGCATCTGGGGCATGCTTTCGACAATACTCTTCAGGATATTCTTATTCGTTTTAAGCGCATGCAAGGTTATGCCGCTCTCTGGGTGCCGGGGACAGACCATGCAGGTATCGCTACACAGGTTAAGGTTGAAGAAGAACTACGGCTTAATGAGGGGCTGACACGTTATGATTTGGGGCGCGAGAAATTTCTTGAGCGCGTTTGGGACTGGAAACATATGTACGGCAGCCGTATTGTGCAGCAGCTTAAAAAGCTTGGCAGCTCCTGTGACTGGAGCCGTGAGCGTTTTACCATGGATGAGGGGTGCTCAAAGGCTGTTCGTGAGGTTTTTGTCCTGCTTTATGAGAAGGGGCTTATATATAAAGGTAAGCGGATAATCAATTGGTGTCCGAGTTGTACAACAGCATTGTCAGATGCGGAGGTTGAGCACGAAGAGCGCGAGAGCTTATTATATCATCTTAAATACCCCGTTATGGGTTCTTCTGATTTCTTAGTAGTTGCAACGACTCGTCCGGAGACGATGCTCGGCGATACGGGCGTTGCCGTTAATCCTGATGATGATAGATACAAGCATTTGGTCGGCAAATCGGTTATGTTACCGCTTGTTAATCGCGAGATTCCTATAGTTGCAGATGAGTTTGTTGACATGGAGTTTGGCACAGGTTGTGTAAAAGTCACTCCATACCACGACCCAAATGATTTTGAGATAGGAACTCGACATAATCTTGAACAGGTGCTTGTGATTGATGAGGACGCAAAAATAATAAACAGCGGTAAATATAACGGGCTGGACAGATACGATGCCCGCCGTGAGGTGCTGAAGGATTTTGATGCCCTTGGATTGCTTGCGGGCACGGAAGAGCATAAGCTGAACATCGGTACTTGCCATCGTTGCAATACTGTTGTTGAGCCTGTCGCTTCCGAGCAGTGGTTCGTGAAAATGAAGCCGCTTGCAAAAGAAGCTATTGAGGTTGTGGATAATGGCACGATAAAGTTTGTTCCCGACCGGTTTTCTAAGATTTATACACACTGGATGGAGAATGTGCGTGACTGGTGCATATCTCGCCAGCTTTGGTGGGGTCATAGAATCCCTGCATGGTATTGCGATTGCGGTTTTATTACCGTCAGTCGAATTGATCCCGTTGCTTGTGAAAAGTGCGGGTCTGTCGATATCCGCCGCGATGAAGATGTGCTTGATACTTGGTTTTCGTCGGCTCTGTGGCCTTTTTCAACACTTGGCTGGCCTGAAAAGACAGCAGACCTGGAATTCTTCTATCCGACAGATGTGCTTGTGACCGGATATGATATTATCTTTTTCTGGGTAGCCCGGATGATTTTTTCCGGCATGGAGTTTACGAAGCTAGCTCCTTTTCATACTGTATTTATTCACGGGATGATTCGCGATGATCTAGGGCGAATAATGAGTAAATCACTGGGTAACGGCGTTGACCCTATGGATGTCATAGAAAAATATGGAGCTGATGCACTGCGCTTTAACATTGTAACAGGTAATTCACCGGGCAATGATATGAGATTTTACCCGGAGAAGTGCGAAGCAATGAGGAATTTTGCGAATAAGATTTGGAATGCAAGCCGCTTTGTTATAATGAACCTTGGGGACGGGGAGGATGCAGAAAGCAGAATGCAGAATGCGGAATTAGGGGACGAGGCGAATGCAGAAAGTAGAATGCAGAATGCAGAATTATGGGACGATGTAAACGGCAAATTAGAGCTTGAGGATAAGTGGGTTTTGTCCAAGCTTAATACACTTGCAGGTGAGGTTTGTGAGAATCTGGACAAGTATGAGCTTGGCGTTGCTGCCGCTAAAATCTATGATTTTATCTGGGATACGTTCTGCGACTGGTATATTGAACTGATGAAACCAAGACTGCAAGACACTCGACAACCTTCGGTACCCGGTTCAGCAAACGCTCAACATCCTTCGTCATTGCGAGCGCACGAAGCAATCCAGTCCTCTACTCCAGGTTCAGCAAACGCTCAACAAGTATTGCTTTACGTCTTAACCGAAACGCTCGCTTTGCTCCATCCTTTTATGCCGTTTATTACTGAAGAAATATATCAAACTCTGTTATCCAATAACTTTCAACTTTCAACTTTCAACTTTCAACTTGAGAAGCTTTCAACCTTCAACTCGGAATCCAGTGACGCGGCTTCACTTTTAATGACAAGGAAATATCCGGAATACCGGGAAGCACTGCATTTCCCTAAGGAAGAAGCTGATTTTGAATCAATTATGGCTGCTATACGTGCAGTCCGGTCACGGCGTTCCGAGATGAATGTACCGCCTTCCAGGAAGTCAAGTCTTACTATCGTCACTGATAAGATAAGTGTTTTTGAAGCAGGACGTGCTTATATCGCCCGGCTTGCTTATGCAGGAGAGCTGACAATATGCCAATCTGCTCCCGGAGATTTGAATAATCTTGTTACTGTTGTCACAAACGATGCAAGGTTGTATATGCCGCTTGCCGAGCTTGTTGACGTCGAGAAAGAGCGCGAGCGTACTGATAAAGAGATTGCAAAGGTTAAGGCTGATATTGAGCGTGTAGAGCAGAAATTGTCAAATGAGCACTTTACCTCAAAAGCTCCGGAAAATGTTGTGCAGGTGGAACGTGACAAACTTGAAAAGCTTCGTGATTTGCTGGCGAATCTAAGTGAAACTCAAAAGAATTTTTGATTGACAAAAGCGAGGTTTTTGTGTTAGTATCTGAATATAGTAGGTGCTACTGGTAAACGGTTAGCCCTGTGTTGGATTAAGAAATAACCGCATCACCGGACCGTGGGGCGGTTATTTCTTTTTACCACAAGCCTTAACAAGGCCGATAATACTAATGATAACAAGACAAAAAGTAAATAACTCTAAGTATGTGACCATCGCAGCCCTCCTTTCCGAGGGCAAAGAACACCCTCATTTTGAGGGCTAACCGCCTACCGTTAGTAGTAGCACCTTGACTAAGTGTAGCACAGACTTAATCTACAAATCAATACACGTTTGAGACTGTAATATGTCAATATTTTAACACTTTTCTTAACTCTTCCCTCATTTTGAGGACTTCCTCTCTGGCGGCGGTTTTGTAATCGCTGCCACCTTTCTTCCAGGCTGCGATAATTGCTCTTGAGGAGTTTACTATTGCTCCTTTCTTGTTGCTATCAAAGGATTTTGCAGCATCTGCGGCGGATCCACCTTGTGCACCGTAACCCGGCACTAAGAAGAATGTGTTCTTCAGGCGCTTGCGAAGAAACTCTGCCTCTTCCGGGTATGTAGCTCCAACCACAGCTCCGACACACGTGTAGCCGTATTTGTCGATTGTGTCCTTTGCTATTTCTTCCATCAGATCACCGACCGCACAGTACAGCGATACAAGACAGGGGGACGGCTCGGGACAGGGGGACGGTTCATCTGTCCTGTTGAGCCTCGCTTGCGAGGCTACAGGAAAAGATGGACCGTCCCCATATCCCATCAACCTATCCTGCAGCTCCCCGGCGGATGGGTTTGATGTTTTTACAAGCGCGAAAATCGCTTTGTCATATTTCACTGCGTTTTCAATAAACGGCTTAATTCCGTCTGACCCAAGGTACGCATTTACTGTCAATGCGTCTGCTTCATACGGAAGGTATTCCTTACTTTTGACTATTGTTACTCCAAGGTAAGCCGCACTATAAGCAGCCGCAGTTGAGCCGATGTCATTGCGTTTTCCGTCGAGGATTACATACATTCCTTTCTTTTTTGCGTATTCGCACGTTTTTTGAAGAGAAAAAGCTCCAAATGGACCAAGGGCTTCATAATATGCGGATTGAGGTTTTACCGCAGGGACAATATCGCATAATGCATCGATAAGACCGATGTTAAACTCAGTTACAGCCAGTGAAGCTGCCTCGAGTGTTTCTCCATACTCCTTGTAGTACTTTTCCAACATTTCATCGGGTATGTGTGATAAAGCAGGGTCTAAACCTACAACTGTGGGGTTTTGCAGTTTGTCAATATGTTCTTGCAATCGGGCAAACGACATAAAAAGCACCTCCATTGTTATTTATGTATTAGTTATTTGTTTCTTAGTTTGCTCTACTTGTCGGCAAAAACGAGCTTTCCCCGTGAAATGGTGTATTTCACTTTTCCTCGAAGTTTCATGCCACAAAATGGCGAATTTTGTGATTTTGAACGGAATTTTGACGAATCGACCGTCCACTCTTCATCAGGGTCGAATATCACAATGTCCGCGGCAGAATTTTCTGCAATCTCATTGTTTAAAGTAAGGAATTTTGCAGGATTGATGGACATCAGCTTAATAATGTCATCAAGAGACAGTTTTCCGGTGTGATATAAAAAGGTGAGTGAGAGAGCAAGTGATGTTTCCAGCCCAATGATTCCATTGGGAGCTTCATCAAAAGGTAAGGATTTTTCTTTCACGGAATGTGGTGCGTGATCTGTCGCAATTATATCTATAGTTCCATCGCGGAGTCCTTCAATTATTGCTTCTGCATCTTTTTCTTTGCGAAGAGGCGGACTCATTTTTGCAAGAGAGCCTTTTTCCTCCACCGCAGCTTCTGTTAATGAAAAATAGTGAGGGCAAGTTTCCGCTGTTACTTTGACACCGGCTGCTTTTGCTTTGCGAATTGTATCAACGGCATCGGCTGTGCTCACGTGGGCTATGTGGATTCTTGTGTCTGTCTCCGCTGCAAGCCGTACATCACGTTTAACCATCGGTTCTTCTTCTTCGCAGTGACTTATGATGATTTTATTGTTTTCTTCGGCTTTGAGAAGAGCTTCACGCATTACTTCGTCATACTTAATCGGCATTCCGTCATCAGAAAGCGCAACTGCTCCGGCTTCGACTAATGCTGCAAAGTCAGTCAACTGTTCTCCTTTTTGCCCAACAGTGACCGCACAAATTGGCAATACGGTTATTGGAGAGTCAGCCGCCTTTTTTTTAATTTGTTCTAAAGCTTCCACGCTGTCAATAATCGGCAATGTATTCGGCATGAAACAACATGTAGTAACTCCACCCGCCGCTGCCGCCGCAGAGCCTGTGAGAATGTCCTCTTTATACTCAAACCCGGGTTCACGAAAATGCACATGTATATCAACAAGCCCGGGTGCAACAACAAGGTTTGTTGCGTCAATGATAAGACAGGGGGACGGTTCATCTGTCTTGAGGTTGTCAGGGGGACCGTCCCCTTGACAACTTTCTGTGATTCTTGTAATTCTGTCACCTTCTATCAAAATATCGGTAGTCGCACCTTTAATTAAAATCATTAAGTTCTTTCCTCAACTTCTCAAACGAACCAGCTTCGAGTGAATCACGGATTTTTTGCATTAATACATTATAATAATATAAATTATGCAGTACCGCCAGGCGCATGGCGAGCATTTCTCCTGCTTTGAAGAGGTGTCTTAAGTACGCTCTTGAGTATTTCTGACACACCGGACAATCACATTCGGTATCTATTGGTTCACCGTCTTCCTTGTACTGTTCGTTAAGTATATTAATATGTCCTTTTCCGCTCCATGTGTAGAGTTTGCCGTGGCGTCCGTTTCTGGCAGGCATTACGCAATCGAAAAAGTCCACTCCCCTTGCTACCGCTTCAACTATATTCTGCGGTGTACCTACTCCCATTAGATAACGTGGTTTATCCGAAGGCATATGTTCCTCTACTGCATCAATTATGTCATACATTTGCTGCGTTGTCTCTCCTACCGCAAGCCCTCCGATAGCGTAGCCGGGAAGGTCGAGCTCTGCAATGCGCTTCATGTGTGAGATTCGTAAGTCTTCATAAGTTGTGCCTTGATTAATGCCGAACAGGTCCCCCTGTGTTCCGATCGCTTCCTTACACCTCACCAGCCAGCGGTATGTGCGGTCGCAGGATTGCTCGACGTATGCTCGTGGTGCCGGGATTTCCACGCATTCATCAAATGCCATTGCTATGTCTGTATCGAGGTTTGTTTGGATTTTGATACTGTCTTCGGGAGACATGAATATTTTGCGTCCGTCAACATGTGAATTGAATGCGACTCCTTCTTCAGTGATTTTCCGGAGTTTTGCCAATGAAAATATCTGAAACCCCCCGCTGTCGGTCAATATGGGTCTGTCCCATACCATGAACTTGTGAAGACCGCCTTGATTTTTTATGACTTCATCACCGGGGCGTATATGTAAATGATATGTGTTGGCAAGAGCAACCTGACACTTGACGTTTTCCAGGTCATCACTTGATAAAGCGCCTTTTATAGCCGCTTGTGTGGCAACATTCATAAACACAGGCGTTTGTATAACACCGTGACGTGTTTCGTATTCTCCTCTTCGTGCGCGTTCGTTTTTTGTACATAGATTAAACATGACCAGATTTTATCAGATTATAGCTGCATCCGCAAGAATGGATTGCCACACCGTCTGCGGACGGACCTTTGGGTTCCGTAAGTGCTCAAAAATACTCACAATGACACGGGGCAGATGAACCGTCCCCTTGGCTTTTTCTACAGTGATTCGCTTGCGAGGCTTTGAATTGGGGCAAGCCAGATGAACCGTCCCCCTGTCTTGCCCCTGTCTTGACACCATAAGTTATGAACAGAATGTAAAATAATCAGAAATGTTGAGAATTTATTTTCATGTCTATGCTATAATGCTGAAGTGTAAAAAACTAATTTTTCAGGGGGATATATTTATGGGCATAAAAAGTCTTGGCTTAAAAATCTCAATCCTTGTTGCTGTGGTTATCGCAGCACTCGTTGTGACTATTTCCCTTATTGTGCAGTCGGAAACGGATAGCCTGATTGCGGATCTTGTCAGCACTCAAGCAGAAACCTCTAACAACATCCTCATACAGACCGTTGAGAACCTTAAGTCCGAAGCATTCAACACAGCAAGGATTATATCCCGCTCCTATACGGTTATTGATGCAATACAAGATAATGATTTGAATTCTATGAAAGAGGCATTGGTTGCTTATGGTGACAATGTTGACGCTGTCACGCTTGTTGATGCCAACGGAATCGTTTTGATGAGATCGCATAATGATGTCACCGGTGATAATGTCCGTAACCAGCCGGCTCTGGCAGCGGCACTGTCAACCGGTGAAGGTGTCGCAATTATTGAACGTGCCGCCGGCGGCGGATTGTTTACACAAGGAAGCGCGGCGATTTATAGTCACGAAGGTGTTTTATTAGGCGCAGTCACAGCCGGACACGACTTATCCAGCAATGAATATGTTGATGAAGTTAAAGAGCTTGGAGACTGTGAAGTCACTATCTTTGACGGCAGAGTGCGAATGAGTACAACTATCATCGGTGCCGATGGCAACCGCGTTATCGGTACGGAAATCGGTGAAGCAATCGGGAACAGCGTTTTGAATCAACAACAAAAAGTTACTGCACGCATAGAACTGTTCGGGCATACTTATCAGGCGTTTTACTCACCACTGATTGTAGATAATGAAGCGATAGGCATTCTGTTTACAGGAATAAACATTGAGCCGTCACTTACCGCTCAACGAGATAAAATAAATCTGATTCTGACAGTTGCAATTATTATCGGCGTTGCTGCAGTTGTTTTCATCTTTGTTATTTGTATCTTTATGATAAGCAGGCCTCTGAAAAAAATCGGCATCTTTGCTAATAAAATTAGAAGCGGAGATCTTGGTATCTCATCTGCGAGTGATTCTTCAATTGCTGTCCGGTCAAAGGATGAGGTTGGTATGATGGCGCGTACGCTGGAGCAGGCTTATACTCAACTTCAAGGTTATATAGGTGAAATCAGAGCGAAAATGGAAGCTTTGGCTTCGGGCGATTTATCTCAAGAAAGCACATATCAATTTGAAGGTGACTTCATTCTGATTAAAGAAGCAATAAACGGAATCGTTGAAAACCTTAATGAGACGATGTCAGAAATCAACACATCCACCGTTCAGGTTGCGTCGGGTTCCAAGCAGATTGCAGATGGTGCTCAGGCACTTGCACAAGGTTCGACCGAGCAGGCAGCTTCTGTTGAGCAGCTTTCGGCTTCCATTTCAGACATTGCTCAAAAAACCAAGGATAACGCTGAAAAAGCAAGCCGTGCCGCCACTTTAGCAAGCTCTATCATGCAAAATGCGGAAAAAGGCAGCCGCCAGATGGGTGAAATGACAAACGCTGTCAAAGAAATCAATCAGGCAAGTCAAAGCATCAGTAAGGTTATCAAGGTTATCGACGATATCGCTTTCCAGACCAATATTCTTGCACTTAACGCAGCTGTCGAGGCTGCACGCGCAGGTCAGCATGGTAAGGGCTTTGCGGTCGTTGCCGAAGAAGTCCGGAATCTCGCGGGCAAAAGCGCAGAGGCTGCCAAGGATACCGGAGGTCTTATTTCAAACTCGATGGAAAAAGCAGAGCTGGGTGCGCGTATTGCAGAAGAAACCGCTACAAGCCTTGCTGATATAGTAGCAGGAATCAGCGAAAGCACTCAACTCGTAGGAGAGATTGCGACTTCTTCCGAAGAGCAGTCAACCGGAATTACGCAGGTCAACACCGGCATAGACCAGGTTGCACAGGTTGTTCAGCAAAACAGTGCAACAGCGGAGGAAAGCGCGGCTGCTTCCGAAGAAATGAGCGGTCAGTCCTCGGTTCTGGAGAATTTGATTTCACAATTTAAACTGAAAAACGATGCCGGCAACCGCCGTCAGGCGCTTCCAAGCGCAAACAAAGCACCGGTACAGCAGACAGAAATACCGCAAATCGACAGTACTCCCGATTACAGCGGCGGCAGCGATTTCGGAAAGTACTAAAAACACTATAGAAATTTCCGTAAAATTTCTTCATAAATTAGTATAGCAATTTGTGTTATGTTGTGGTATAGTTCATAAAGGTATGCAAAAAATCGAAAAACACTATCATATAGAGGAGAATAAGTATTATGAAGAACTTGAAGGTTTCCTTAAAACTAATCGTCAGCTTTGCGCTTATTATCTTACTGACCGTAATCGTCGGTGTCATTGGTATTTTTGGCATGATTAGTATCAACGAAGGAAAGCAGACCATGTACTACGATATCACGACCCCTATGCCATATCTCGGCAAGGTTGAGGAAAATCTGCAAAGCGCAAGAGTCTTCGTCCGTGAGATGGTTATGTTTGCTATGGATGATAATCAAGCAAGCGTTGCCAGCAGTTGGAACAGCGTCAACAGCAGGTTGGCAGCTATGGACGAGGCTGTAAAAGCATTTAGAAACTATGCACAAGATCCGGAAGTTCTTTCGCTTTTTAATGATGCTTTGCGAAGATATGAAAATGATCTTGTGCCCGTTGTAATGTCGATACATGCCGCATCATTAACCGCAACACCGGATGACATTGCCAACATAAAGCAAAATCTGTTGCCGGCTTGTATTCGTATTGCTACAACAATCATAGATGATTTAGAGCGTTGTGTAGATCTTCTCATTGGTGTCGGTGCGGATTTATATCAAACCTCCGACGAAATGGCAACACTGCTGCTCACTGTTATTATTGTAGTGCTCGTTATAGCAGTAGGTATCGCAGTATTCCTGACCTTCTATATCTCCGGTCTCATTGCGAAACCTCTGGCTGTAATGGCTTCCGCATTCAGTCAAATCGGCACAAAAGGCAAGCTCACATTTGATGCCGCGCTGACAAAATCCGCAAATGAAACTGCGGAGCGCAAGGACGAACTCGGTGACTGTGCAAAAGGCTTTAACGGTCTTATCACACATCTGACAAAAATCGAAAGAAACCTTGCCGAAATCGCAGAAGGCGACCTCACCACAAGTGTTCATTCACTCTCCGGTGAAGACAGCATCGCAAACTCCTTGCAAAAAACCCTTGACAGCCTCAACACCATGTTCGGCGAAATCAACTCCGCATCCGGTCAGGTTTCAGCAGGCTCGAAGCAAATCGCAGACGGTGCGCAATCACTCGCACAAGGCTCAACAGAGCAGGCTGCATCAGTTGAAGAACTCTCGGCATCAATCGGTGAGATCGCGCAAAAAACAAAAGAAAACGCAACCAAGGCTGAACGTGCCGCAACTCTCGCCAGTACAATAATGCAAAACGCCGAACGCGGCAGCACCCAAATGGGTGATATGACCCAGGCGGTACACGAAATAAACCAGGCAAGCCAAAGCATCAGCAAGGTTATCAAGGTCATTGACGATATCGCATTCCAAACAAATATCCTCGCTCTGAACGCTGCTGTTGAAGCCGCACGTGCAGGACAACACGGTAAAGGCTTCGCCGTTGTCGCCGAGGAAGTACGTAATCTCGCCGCCAAGAGTGCGGAAGCTGCAAAGGATACAGGTGGGCTTATTCAAAACTCAATGGAAAAAGCAGAGCTCGGTGCCCGTATCGCCGGCGAAACCGCCGAAAGCCTCTCAGATATCGTATCGGGCATAAACGAAAGCAGCTTAATCGTCGGTGAAATCGCAAGATCATCCGAAGAGCAAGCCCTTGGAATTTCTCAAATTAATACAGGCATCGACCAGGTTGCTCAGGTTGTCCAGCAAAACAGCGCAACCGCGGAACAGTCTGCCGCAGCATCCGAGGAAATGAGCGGTCAGTCAGCTATGCTTGAAGATCTGGTATCACAATTCAAGCTCAAAGCCGTGTCATATGGTTCAGGTTCCCTACCACCGGCAAGAAAACCCGAAGCCGCTCCCCTGCCTCCCCCCGTAAGTGAAAGTGTCTACGAACCTTCCGGCGGCGGAGACTTCGGAAAGTATTAAAGAAGCTTTATAGGTTAATAAAAGAGGTTAACCATCAAAATGGCGGTTAACCTCTTTTTTGTGAATTTTTTTGAACAATAACGCTCTTTATCTTGACAAATGCATGTGTTTAGGCTTATACTCGTTATATTAAGGATGATAGGACAGTCTGTTTTCTTTTTGGAGGCCGGTAAAAGACATTTTTTCGGTAAAGAGAATGGACGATGAAGTGAAAGGATGCGATGATTAACATGAGAATTAATAATAATATTGGTGCGCTTAACACCCAAAGACAATCAGGAATCAACAACAACGCAGTCGCGAACAGAATGGAAAAACTCAGCTCCGGCAAACGTATTAACCGTGCGGCAGACGATGCCGCCGGCTTGGCGATTTCAGAAAAAATGCGAACATCTATTCTCGGCACCATGACAGCCTCACGAAATACACAAGATGCAATTTCTCTGATACAAGTTGCGGAAGGCGGGCTTCAATCAATCCAGAGCATGATGCAACGCGGACGTGAGCTTGCCATCCAATCGGCAAACGGCACAAATGATGATAATGTAGACCGAGCTGCGATCCAGAGCGAGTTTGAAAACATCGTAGCTGAAATTGATGACACAGCAAGTACCGCACAATTTAACGGCATGAATGTTCTTGACGGCTCCGGCGGTCCGATAACCATTCAAGCAGGATCTAACGCTGATGATGTTGTAAATATTGATATCGGCGCAATGAATGCCGGGGAATTACTGGGATTTGCGGGAGATGAATACAACGCTGCAACAGATGCAAATGTAGCCACACAAGCTGCTGCTTCAGCCGCAATCGATACGGTCGATAATGCGATAAACGATGTTTCCATGCAGCGCGCAGAGCTTGGTGCAATGCAAAACAGACTCGAGTTCCGAATGCAGGCTCTCGACATTCAAGCAGAAAACGCAACCGCAGCCAGAAGCCGCATAACCGACACCGACATGGCGCGGACAATGACGGAACTGACAACAAGAAATATCCTTCAACAAGCTTCAAAAGCAATGCACGCACAAGCCAACGCAAGACCGCAGAATATCATTGGTATGCTAAGTTAGGAAATTAATAGATAACCCCCGCCGACGGCGGGGGTTATCTATTTGCTATTTTACTCAAATACGCCTCTATAAAGCCATCCAAATCGCCGTCCATGACGGCGTTTATGTTGCCGTTTTCAAAGCTTGTGCGGTTGTCTTTTACTAATGTGTAAGGCATGAATACGTAGGAGCGTATTTGGCTGCCCCATTCAATTTTCATTTGCTCGCCTTTTATGTCGCTTATTTTGTCCAGATGCTGACGTTCTTTTATTTCAATCAATTTCGAGCGCAGCATACGCATTGCGACCTCGCGGTTTTGGTGTTGACTGCGTTCCATTTGGCATGCCACAACCAGTCCTGTTGGTAAGTGTGTGATTCGCACAGCACTTTCCGTTTTATTTACGTGCTGCCCACCGGCTCCCGATGCTCTGAATGTGTCCACTCTTAAGTCTTCGTTTTTTATTTCAACTTCGACATCATCGGATATCAGCGGTGCGACTTCGATTGCTGCAAATGATGTGTGGCGGCGTCCCGATGAATCAAACGGTGATATCCGTACAAGTCTGTGGACTCCGTTTTCGCTCTTTAAGTAACCGTAAGCGTTATCGCCGTCAATTTGGATCGATGCCGATTTCATGCCTGCTTCTTCACCATCGAGCCAATCAAGTACCTTGTACTTCATTCCGTGGCGTTCCGCCCAGCGCGTGTACATGCGGTAGAGCATTTGCGCCCAGTCCTGTGCTTCGGTCCCGCCGGCACCTGCGTGAAATGACATGATTGCGGAGTTGTTGTCGTAATCTCCGGATAACAGTGTTTCCAGCCGTGCGGTTTCCAATGCTGCGCTAAAGGATTTATACTCCTCGTCCAGCTCCGGCAGCAGGCTTTCGTCCTTTTCTTCCGCGCCCATTTGGCATAGAGTAATCAGATCACTCCAAGCGTTGTCGAGTTTTTCATAGATTTCTACCTTGTTCTTAAGCTGTTTGATTTTTTGCTGCACTTTTTGCGAGTTTTCAAGATTTGCCCAAAACCCGTCACTCGCGCTTTCTTCCTCAAGCTGTTGCAGCTCCGCCATTGCCTCGTCGAGCTTAAGTGCTTGCTTTAAGCCGTCAAGAGTCGGTCGAAACGCATTTATTTTTTGTTTATAATCATCAAATTGTATCATTATTTCTCCATGCCTTACTACTCAAAACCACTCCGGTACTTCGTGCCACCTTTTTCACCTCTACGGAGGATGAAATATACCCTCCACAGAGGGGAATAAAACCGTTATTTTTCAGCTCTCAATTCCACAACTACAACCTGCGGGTTGTTTAGAAATCTTGTCCAGCCGAAGTGGTTGCCCAATCCTGCTGTTACTACCATGTTTGTTTCCCCTCTTGTATATACACCGCGTGTGTATGTAGGGAATATCTCATTCTGCGCTCCGATTAATCCGTCGGTGAACGGAAGTCGTACCATTCCGCCGTGTGCGTGTCCGCTTAGGATTAAATCTACTCCCTGTTTGCCAAAGAGCGGGCTGTTGTTTCTGTGATTGAGCACTATTAGAAAGTCCGGGTTTTCTCTATCCATTACATTACTGATAAAATCATCAGGCTTTATCATATCCGCCGGTCCGCCCGGGTCTTCAACTCCGGCAAGTATAATTGAGTCATTGCCTATTGTCAGTTGCCTGTGCTGGTTTCGCAAGACAATGACGTCATTTTCTCTGAGCATGGAAAGAAATTGTTCAGTTACCGAAACGCCGCCGATATCCCATTCGTGATTTCCCGTGACGTAGTATACAGGTGCAATTCGCACAAGCTGATGAACGAGTGTCTGTACTATATCAAATTGCTTTTCCACAGGTCTCCCCGGTTGGTAGCTGTCGACAAGGTCTCCTGCAATGGTGATAATATCAGGGTTTGCGTCTCTGACTGCGTCAACAAGCCGCTTGTTGTCATCCCCATGCTCCGCTCCGTGCAGGTCTGCAAGCAATACTATACGATACCCGTCAAATGATTCAGGCAAGTTCTCATAATAAAGCTCGTATTCAGTTGTAACAAGCCGGGTATTGCTGTCAAACAATATGACGACAACAGTCACGGTGATGACAGTAAGGATAAAAAGGAAAACTCCCAAGCATCCGATTCGTCTGTTTTTCAATTTTGCATTTCCATTTTCTGTAATTATACCGCAGCACGACTTGGGGGCTATATTTTTTAGTTCCTACCGCCAGAGTAAACATCCTTGTTTACACTGTCGGACGCTCCACCGTCCATGGCTACACTTTACGGAACTATAAAATATAGCCCCCAAGCCGCGCTGTTCAAGCCTCTACCCCAATCCTAAATCTTGCTTTAAGCTTCCTTGTCTCTCACAAACACATGTTTAATATTAGGGTCTGTCGTTTGCCTAAATTCTATCTCAAATCTGTCTATTGATTTTATCATTGCTGATAGGCTTTTGTAGCCGAAGTTTCTGTTGTCGAAGTCGGGTTGTTTCTTTAGTATCAGGTTTCCCAGTTCTCCCATGAATACAGCTCCGCTGTCGCCGGCAAGGTCGGCTACTGAGTCTGCAATTAGTTCGACTACGGCATCGGGTACTTTTTGTGCTTTTTCATGTGTGTTTTGGCCGGACTTGTTGCGGTGCAACGACTGAGGTTGAGGCCCATTTTGGGCCTTAACCTCATTATGTAAACCTTCTTCGTCTGCATCGGCTTCTGCGAATCGTTCGTAAATTACTTCTATATAGGTGAATTTATCACATGCAGCTATAAACGCGCTTGGTGTTTTTCGTTCCCCTATTCCGATCACGCGCTGTCCGGCTTCACGCAGGCGTATTGCGAGTCTTGTGAAGTCGCTGTCGCTGGATACTATTACGAAACCATCGGTTTTTTCTGTGTAGAGTATGTCCATAGCGTCTATTATCATTGCTGAGTCGCTTGAATTTTTTCCTGTTGTGTAGCTGTATTGCTGTATCGGTGTGATGGCGTTTTCCAAAAGCGATGATTTCCAGCCCGATACCACGGGGCTTGTCCAATCGCCGTATATCCGCTTAATTGTAGGTGTTCCGTAGATTGCGATTTCTTCCATTACTCGTTTAATGCAATTGCGCGGTACGTTCTCCGCGTCTATTAAAACCGCAAGCCGTAAGTTGTCGAGATTTAACGGGTTTGTCATGACTTTCCTCCTCTACCTAAATCCTTCAAACCACAGTATTTTATCACATAATATCATTTCTCGCAAATTTTTCAATATTTCGTTTGGTATCCTTGACATAATAATGACTTTCGGGTAGAATGATTAACTGTGTCAATAAGTAAAAATAAAAATATGAAAGGTGGTTCTGCGTGTGTCAAAAATGGTAGAAGTCCGTTGGCATGGTAGGGGTGGTCAAGGTGCTAAAACCGCGTCCCTTCTTTTAGCCGACGCTGCGTTTAATACCGGGAAATTCGTACAAGGATTTCCGGAATAT
>WRDH01000055.1 GCA_009783555.1 Oscillospiraceae bacterium | reverse complement strand
GGGGGTGTCGTCCGTGGGTCCGCATGCGGCAAGTACGGTAAAGAGCATTACCATTGCCAGCAATAGGGGTAGTACGCGTTTTTTCATTTGTTTTCCTCCATTCAAAATATTGATTTTGTTGATAGTGGAGGATACAAATGTGTTGGTTTATCCTGCTTATCGTGTTATAATAACTGCAAGCAGTTATCATATATTGATTAAATGCATATATCATAACGCTGTATTATAGTTATCGAAAATTAGTGAGTTTTTGCAACAGCTATGATATAATATTTTTTAATACTATATTTAATCGTTTAACTTTGCACTTATTCGTATGAAATTGGGGTGTATATAATGCTAAATAACAAGCGGTTGCATTTCGGAGTTGTTTTTTGTAACTCGGATGATACGTGTCAATATGATCTTTGGACTGGAATTGTCGAGTTTGCAAAGAAACATGATATTCGTCTGACAGCGTATATCGGAACATATCAAACAACCAATGATGAAGATACAACATCACATTATGAAACATGTTATGAAATTATAAAAAGCAGTAAGACTCTGGATGGTTTGATTGTTTTCTCCGGTTTCATAGCAAGTGTAATGGGTAATGAAGAATGTGAATCGTATGCTACCGAATTGTCAAAGCTTTTTCCGTCTGTCTCCGTTTCATATGCAATGCCCGGGATTCCGTCTGTTTCAATCAGCAATATATCCGGAATATTCGGCATTACAGAGCATTTGATTAAAATGCACGGAAAGAAGCGTATTGCGTTTGTTAAAGGACCGGACGGGCACTTTGAAGCAGAGTTCCGTTTTGAAGGGTATAAAAGAGCATTGGCGGAAAATAATATAACTTTTGATGAGAGATTTATTTTCCCCGGAAACTTCTCATCTGCAGGCGGGGAAGAGGCAGTTAGGATGCTGTTGAAAATGCCTGATCTTTCTGTCGATGCTATTGTCACATGCGACGATACTACCGCGATAGGAGTTATAGATGAGCTTAGACGTCATGATGTGCTTGTGCCTACCGATATTGCGGTAGCAGGGTTTGACGATGACAGAAGCTCGGCAACATTTATTCCTTCGATAAGCACTGTGCGGCAGGATTTTCCGAATATCGGAGCAATAAGTTCAATGAAATTATTGGATCAAATAAACGGGAATCCGGTTGAAGATATCACATACACAACACCCTGCCTGGTATTTCGTCAGTCTTGCGGCTGCCTTGATATAGAACTATCCGACCCGGAACTCAGGTATGGGGTTGAACAAACAGAAATCGTCTCTCTTAGCTCTTATTTGATGCACAGGCTTTTACAGGTATTTAACGAAAATATCCCTCGCCCGCTAATTGATGACTTAGCTTCATCATTAGTCCGGGAAGTAACCAAAACGCCGTTTTCGAAGGATGATTTTCTACGCTTTTTTAATGAAATCCTGATCAAGTATAACCAATACTCCAAGAATATTATGGTTTGGAATGATGTCCTTGATTTTCTCACAATGGGTGTCGATTTATATAAAGATGAGGTTGATTGCTCCCATACTGTTTTATCGGCTCTTATTCATTCGACAATGCTGGTGCAGGAAATCCGTTTCAAGGAAACAAAAATAAAAGAGCTTGCCTTGGCTGAAAGAAGAGTAACTCTTAGGAGAGCCGCAAGTAATATTGTTTCAAGATTTGATATTGATTCATTGACAAAGGAATTATACTCCTCGCTTCCGGAGCTTTCGATAAACACCGCAATTGTCGGATTATACAAGCATCCTATAAAAAGCGACGATGTAAATGCCGACCGGACAGTTGGCACGATATTCGGGTTTGATGGCGAGAATACTATTCATTCAAACAGCGACGAACTCGATTTATCCTTATTTTCCGACTATTCAGGCATTGAAAACTTCGATATAAAGAGTCGGCGTGATTTTATGGTATTCCCGCTATTTTTCGCTGACGAAGAATTCGGTGCCATTCTCATGCCTTTTAATCCTGACGTAACAGTAGATACCTATGAAACGCTGCGAGTAATAATTTCTACCGCAATTAAAGGTGCGGAGCTTATTGGGGATTTAGGCTCTGCGCTTGATCAGGCAACCCAGGCAAGCAAGGCAAAATCTGCTTTCCTCTCTACAATGAGTCATGAAATGCGCACACCGCTAAATGCAATCATAGGAATGACTACGTTAGGAAAAAAAGCTGCCGGCATTAAAGAGAAGGACTATAATTTGGGAATAATCGAAGATGCTTCCGCACATCTTCTCGGTGTAATAAACGATGTGCTTGATGTTGCAAGCATTGAAGCAAATAAGCTGGTTCTATCAGCCGGTGAGTTTGACTTTGACAAAATGCTGCAAAAGGTTTTGACTGCCATCAAGTACAGTGCCAATGAAAAAGGGCAGGTGCTTTATGTCAGTGTTGCAAACAATATCCCGCAAATTGTTATCGGAGATAATCAGCGTCTGGCGCAGGTGATAACAAATTTACTGTCAAACGCGATAAAATTCACCCCCAAGGATGGTACAATCAATCTTAATGTATCACTTGCCGATGAAGCGGACGAGCATTTTCAATTATATGTAGAAGTATCTGACAGCGGCATAGGAATGTCTCCTGAGCAGCAGAAAAACCTGTTCAAAGCATTTGAACAGGCAGAGAGCGGCATCAACCGCAATTTCGGCGGTACGGGGCTTGGACTTGTTATCTGTAAAAAAATCGTTGAGCTAATGGATGGCAGCATGTGGGTTGAGTCCGCTCCGGGTGAGGGTTCCACGTTCGCTTTCACCGTAAAATTGCTTCGCGGCACAGAAGATGAGCATACATTGCAAAAATCTGAAACGGGTGTTGATAAACAAAATACAGGTTTAGATCGTGATGTTTTCTCAAGAACACAAGTGCTTCTTGTTGAGGATGTTGAAATCAACCGTGAGATAATTATGGCTCTACTCAAGGATACGGGTCTTGTTTTTGAATGCGCTGTAAACGGTAAACAGGCTCTTGATATGGTGGAAGCTGCACCCGACAGATACGATATAATTTTCATGGATGTTGAAATGCCTTTAATGAACGGTTATGAGGCGACGCGAAATATACGTGCTCTCCCCTGTTTGCAAGGCGATACACGGCTGCCGATAATCGCTATGACCGCAAACGTTTTCAAAAGCGATATCGAAGAATGCCTCGCCGCCGGAATGGACGATCACGTCGGAAAACCGATTGATATCGATAATTTATTGCAGGTTTTGCATAAGTATATTTAGCTGCCAATTTGTTGACTGTATCGTTCAATTCTTTCCAATATACGCTCTGCTTCTGTGCCTTCCGCGGGTGTGGGTTGGTAGTTGTTGCGGTTTGTTAAGGAAGATATATATGCGGGTATTATCTTTGTATCGTTTGTGTCCTGCAGAACTCCGTCGATAAATGTGAATGTCTGTTGGAATATAAATGTGTCCATGTCTTCGGGGTTATAGTGCCCGCCGTAGGCAAAATTTCCCAATGAGTAGACTATGTTTTTTCCTTTATATACCTCAATGCCTTGTATAACATGCGGATGTGCTCCCAGGACTAAATCCGTTCCGTTGTCGATTGCAAATCTGGCTATGCGAATCTGGCTTGGGTTTGGGACATTTGCCCTGTCAAATCCCCAATGGAAATATCCGATTATAACCTGAGCGCCTCGTTCCCTCAGGTCCGCTACTGATGCCCTGATTCTAGTTTTTGTTCTATCTTCAACGCTTGTCCATGCCAGATACCCGTACAGACCGACTTTTATTCCGTTAATTTCCAGAATTGTGTTTGTTTCATTGCCGAAGTATGCAACACCGAATGCCGTAAGGTTATCCTTGGTGTCTTGATAGCCTTTTTCATAAAAGTCGTCGGTGTGGTTATTTGCGAGTGATGCTGCCAATAAACCCACATTTGACAGTGCTTCCGCCATACGTGCGTCGCCTTTGTAGTTCCATGTTCTGCCCTTGTGTCTTGTTTCGTCTGTCAGAGCGCATTCAAGATTAAGCAGGGTCAAGTCGCCTGCCATAAAAATATGCCTTACATTTCGAAGGAAAAATGACATGTCTTCATCATTTCTGCGAAATTCAGCCATAAAATTGTTATAGCTTGATGCCACCGGACAGCCCCCGAGTGTTGTATCCCCTGCTGCCGAAATGGTTATGGTCACGACCGGCGACGGTTCGGGTGTCGGCTCCGGAGTTGGTTCGGGTTCGGGTGTTGGAGCAGGAGTCGGCGGTGGTGTTGGTGACGGTGTCGGCGATGGTGTCGGCGTTGGGGGCGGTGCCGGCGTCTCTTCTTGTGCTGTTATACGCATATTTTCCGACGGCGGCATGGCAGACGCATCATATCGCAATGAAAGAGCACCGTCATTAATATCAATAACGATAGCCGACGGCGTTACGAGCACAATTGCAAAATATGCAATAATTGCAAGGGTAAAAATAAGTACGCGTTTTTTCATAACACATGTATTATACTATATATTGTGTTCAGGGTCAAATTTGTACATACAGGACAGGGGCAGGACAGGGGGACGGTTCATCTGTCTTTGCAAAATACACGCGGAGATGGTATACTAAGGTTCTTACTGACTTGGAGGTTTCTGTGGCTATACACAAAAATGATATGCTGAATTTCACACCGGCAAACGATGATTGCAACTTTGACCGCATCGGTCAATTGCAAAAGCGAATGAGCGCGAGGATACCGACTATTTGTCCGGAGCGCGCGGAAATCATCACGGAGAGTTTTCGCTGTACAGAGGGAGAGCCTATCGTGCTTCGCCGTGCAAAAGCGTTTGCTAAAATACTGAAACAAATGACCGTATACGTCGAACCAAACGCTCTTATAATAGGCAATCAGGCGAGCGCTAACTTTGCTGCGCCCGTTTTTCCCGAATACTCTTATGATTGGGTAATCAGTGAACTCGATGAGTTTGAATTTCGCAGCGGTGATAATTTCGCCATAACCGAAGATACCAAAGAGCGTTTACGTAAGCTGGAGGGGTACTGGATAGGTAAAACGCATAAAGATGAGGTCCTTAGAAATCTTGCACCTGAAAATCTCATAGCCGAAAAGCAAGGAGTACTGCACCGCGGAGGCATTTCAATGTCCGGCGACGGGCATATTATACCTAACCACGAGTTTGTTTTGTCCGTCGGTTTTGGTGGCATAGCAAAGACCGCCCGTGAGAAGCTATCACAAGGCGGCATATCAAAAGAGCAGACAGATTTTTACGAAGCAACCGTTATAGCAATGGAAGGGGCATTGCATTACTGTAAACGGCTTAGTTTGCAAGCAAAAAGAGACTCGGAGCATGAACCGGATGAAAAACGAAAGGCAGAACTCATTGAATTATCCGTGATGTTTGAAGATATTTTAGAAGATGGTGCAAGGAGCTTCCATGAAGCAGTTCAGATAGTGTATCTTGTACATTTGTTAATGATGATTGAAAGTAACGGTCATTCATTTTCATTTGGCAGGTTCGATCAGTTTATTTTCCCATACTACGAGTGCGATTTGCAACAAGGAATAATCACCAAGGAAAAAGCATTGGAATTAATAACACATTTCTTTATAATGACCAACTCGCTCAATAAGCTGCGTCCCTGGAGTCATACTCAATACAGCGGCGGATATCCGTTATACTCTGCACTGACTATAGGCGGGCTGAAGCCTGATGGCACAGATGGTACAAACGACATAAGTTATCTTTGCCTTGAAGCTATGAACATGAGCAAACTGCCCGAGCCGAACCTCTGTCTTCGTTTTAATGAGTTTACTCCCCATGAGCTGATCCTCACCGGCACCCGCCTTGTACGAAAAGGCTTCGGGATGCCTTCCTTCTTTTGTGACGAGGTATGCATACCTTCCCTGTTGGAGCTAGAAATTGACCTGGAAACTGCGCGCGATTATGCTTCCATGGGCTGCGTGGAATTGGCAATACCCGGCAAGTGGGGTCATAGAGCAACCGGCATGACCTATATCAATTTTGGTAAAGTATTCGAGATTACGCTTTATAACGGCTGTGACCCCAAGACCGGGATAATAACACCGGAAATCAACAAGGGGCGAAGTATGACTGACGAGTTTTATAACTATGACGAGCTTTGGCAAGCATGGAAGGATGCGCTCGGCTATTATTTCGACCTTGCTGTTGCTTGTGATTTAGTCTGTGATAACTCGCTTAAACACCATGATGCCGATGCCTTTGCATCTTCAATGATCGACAATTCTCTGGAGAGAGGTAGAACACTAAAAAACGGCGGAGCAAAATACGACTATATCAGCCAGTCTAATATAGGAATGAGCGTTGTGGGGGACAGTCTCGCAGCCGTTAAAAAGCTCGTTTTTGAAGATAAGTCATTGAGCATGACAGAACTCCGTACAACTCTTAGAGAAAACTTTGAAGGTTCGGACGGTGCGCGTGTACGACAGATGTGCCGCAGAGTTCCTAAATTCGGAAATGACGATGATTATGTTGATAAAATCGTTGCAGATGTGTTCGAATCTTATCTGGAACTGCTTCCAAACCGCAAGAATGACCGCTACGGTCAAGGACCTATAGGCTGCGGTTATACCATGTCGACGTCAAATATAACGAGCTATGTACCAAACGGGTTCGATGTCGGGGCAACACCCGATGGCAGGCTTGCCGGCAAGCCGCTCAACGAAGGTGCTTCACCATGCTTGGGCGCTGACCGCGAAGGTCCGACCGCCGTTATAAACTCTGTATCGAAGCTGCCGAACAAAAGAATGGCGGGAGGTCAACTGTTGAATATGAGGTTTTCACCCGGTGCGCTCGCAGGTGAAGATAATCTCGAAAAGTTCGCATGTTTTGTTGAATCCGGGAGGCTTAAGAATATTTTCCATAACCAGTTTAATATTATCGATTCGGATTTATTGCGGCGTGCAAAAAAGAACCCCGAAGAATATCTTGACCTAATGGTTCGTGTCGCGGGTTACTGCGCGTTGTTTTCCACACTGATGCCGGAGGTACAGGATGCGATAATTGAGAGAACTGAGTTAGATTGGTGAGCACACTTTTTATCGGGATCGTCCTCTTATGTGATAACCCTCAAAATGAGGGTTTTTACTTTCTGTTGAACAAAGACAGATGAACCGTCCCCTTGTCCTGACCTGAATGAACCGTCCCCTTGTCCTGAGAACAAGACAGATGAACCGTCCCCTTGTCCTCCTGTCCAAGATTAACAATATAAAGACAAAATAAAGATATAATAAGAACAAAATAACAAATAGTAACAACAAAACCAACAAAAATTTGCTTGACATACGTTTGTTGGTAGGTTATTCTTTACTACGTACATAATTAAATGGGTTAATATTACAAATCACGGCATAACAAAATACATCGGATATATTCACACATAGCAACATGAAAACGCTGTAATTTCAAACAAAATGTATGGTTTATCAATAAATAAGCATCCTAAATATACAACAACAAGGTGAGGCTATGCTGACCCAAAAGAACGATGCCCATCCCTTAAGAGAATATAATATCCATTCGATTTTAAATGCTCTGATGTCAATGAAGACCGTCACACGCAGACAATTGGCGCAAAGAACAGGATTAAGCCAACCTACAGTAAATTCAATTGTACAGGAATTAGAAAAAAAAGGGTTCGTACAACCTGGAAGCTTTGCGGCATCAGCCGGCGGGCGCAGACCACAGTGTTACACACTTTATACTGACCACCTCCGGGCAGCAACAATAAAGGTTTTATCAAAAAGCCTGGAGTATGTAGTAATAACTATAGACGGCACAGTGATTTTGCGAAATGCATGGGCAATCTCAGGTACGGACACCCCCGTGACAGCAATAAAAGCATTACTCGGAACACTGCTAAAACAAGACGAAAACATACGGGTGGTTGGTATCGGAGTTCCCGGTGTCGTAGGTCCCGGAGGAGTATTAGGTGCCATCCCCCAGATTCCCGAGCTTGAAGGAGTGTCCCTGCACAATAAGCTAAAAAGGTTTTTCAAAATACCTATATACATAGAAAATGACATGAACTTAGTGGCACTCGGCAGTGTAACTACCGAGCCGTGTCACACAGCAGCAACTGACATGGTTTTTGTACATGTAGGTGAAGGAGTTGGTGCCGGAATAGTTATGAGCGGGCAAATCATACGCGGCTTTTCCAGCTTTGCCGGAGAGATAGCACACATGCTAAAGCCCATCGAAGCCGATGAAACGCCACCTGAAGCCGGGAATGTAGAAACACTTGAATACCTATTAAAAAAAACCAACAACATTACCGAGCAAGCCAAGCTCATATCCACAATGATAATCAGCATCATATGCCTTATCAACCCGCCGGTAATATCATTCGGAAGTACCTACGCAAGCGAAGAAATGCTCAGACTCATACGTCACGAATGCGAAAAGCACCTGCCGGTCTGGACACTGCCGTCATTCCAACTGACAGTTGATGAAGAAGCAACATATGAAAGAGGATTGTCAGCACTGGTCGGTGATATCCTGAAAAACCGGATAACGCACGAGCTCACCACATTGCAAAAGTAATTGCTGCAAAACCGTAATCGCAAACATAAGTACAATTAGAGTCTACAAACACTACAGTACATTAAGTAGTTAACAGGAATACCTGTTAATAATAAAAACAATAACTATATGGAGGAAAAACATGAAAAGGAAAATCTTAGCAATTCTACTCGTGACAGCATTAGCGTTAGTAATGGTAGCCGCATGCGGCGACGATACTCCGGACCGTCAAGCCGGAGATTCGGCAAGGGGTATGTTTATTACTCAATCTCTGACAAATGCTTCACAAGCCTTCTCGGCAGATGAATTCCAGAGATTAGCGGGTGAATTCAACATCGAGATGACAATCGCTGGCGGAGATGTAGCTGATAACATAGCGAGTATCGAGCGTGCTATCGCTGATGGTTTTGATGCTATATTCATCAACCCGAACGACATCGAAGCAGTCATTCCGGCACTGACACGCGCAAGAGAAGAAGGAATCATTGTCGGCTTATTCTCGTCACAACCGCCGGAAGGTATGGCAGAAACCTACCCCTACGACTTCTTTGCAGGCTCTGACGACGTCCTCGGCGGCATTCAAGCCGGTGAGTTCGTTTCGCAACAATTCCCGAATGGCGCAAACTTCGTGGAAGTTGGCGGACAAGCAGGGCATATCGCTGCTGTAAGCCGCCACGACGGTTTCCGTCAAGGCAAAAATGACAACATCGTTGAACTTGCTTCCCGATTTGTAACCGGTCCTTGGGAAAGCGGTGAAGCACGTGACATCATGGAAGACTTCCTTGTCACATTCGGCGATCAAATCGACATCGTATGGTGTCACTGGGACAACGGAGCATCCGGTGTTATTGAAGCTGTTGTAGCAGCCGGTATAGATCCGACAGATATCTTTATTATCGGTTATGACGGTAACAGCACAGGATATCAACAAGTTAAAGATGGACTTCAAGCACTCAGCGTCGGACAGAGCTTCACCAACATGGCTCGTGAATCACTCAGAATGGCAAGAACAATGCTTGACGGCGGAACAGTATCACCGAGACTCAACTGGATTCCGGTCGACATGGTAACAATCGATACGATTGACAGTTTCCCATGGCCTGCATGGTAAAAACATATTTGTACTAACTCTATGGGTGGCAAGCGTTGAATGTAACGCTTGCCACTCCAAGCAGGATTAGTGTTTACACTCAAATACCCAGTTCGGATTAAACTGTGGATTGCCACGCCGTCTGCGGACGGCTCGCAATGACGGGGGTATATATAACTTGTCAAAGGGGATATGTTCGTGGATAAAAGTGACATTATATTATCAATAAATGGCATCAACAAATCCTTTCCCGGGGTCAAAGCACTCTCTGACGCATCGATGGAGGTACGCAAAGGTACTGTGCATGGCGTTGTCGGGGAAAATGGAGCAGGCAAATCCACACTTATGAAAATTCTTTCCGGCATCCATACAAAGGACTCCGGAACTATTGTATTTGACGGCGAAACAATAGAACATACAACACCAATACAATCAATCAGAAGAGGACTAAGCATTATTTACCAAGAGTTTAACCTTGTCAATACTTTGACGGTAGGAGAGAACATTTTTCTGGGCCGTTTCAAAGAAATGAAGGGATTACGCAACAGCCACAAAGAAGCAAGGAAACTGCTTGATAGTATCGGCAGCACGATTGATACACACAGCCTTGTCAGCGACCTCAGTGCCGCTGAGAAGCAAATGGTGGAAATAACCAAAGCATTATCGTTTGATTCAAAGCTGATTATTATGGACGAACCAAGCAGCAGTCTGACAGCAGATGAGTTGAAACGGTTGTTTGTGATTATTGACGATTTGCGAAAAAAAGGCGTCACGATGATATATATAAGCCACAAACTGGACGAAATTTTCCAGCTCTGCGACATTGTAACGGTCATGCGTGATGGATTTATTGTCGATACAAAACTCATTAACGATTTGACGCGCAACGATATGATCGCAATGATGATCGGGCGCGAAATAGAAAACGAATGGCCCGAGCGTCCGCGATGTGCCGGAGAGACATTAATGGAGGTTCAGAATATAAGAACACGCAAGTTAAAGGACATTTCGTTTGAGCTGAAAAAGGGAGAAATACTTGGGTTTGTCGGGCTTGTCGGCGCAGGACGCACAGAAATCGTCCGTGCCATCTACGGTGCAGACAGAGCTAAAGACCTCAAGATAATGATAAATGATAAGCTTCTTAAGATAAGAAAGCCGGCGGATGGTAAGCGTTCGGGTATCGGTTTACTGCCGGAAGACCGCAAACTGGAAGGTTTAGTATTGTCATTTTCGGTAAAAGATAACATAACCATGTCAAGCCTTAATAATATTGCAAAATTCGGCTTTGTGAATACATCTCTTGAAAATGATATTGCCGACAGGCAAATCAAAGCACTTTCCATAAAAACCCCGACACCGCATACTAAGACCAAAACCCTTTCAGGCGGGAACCAGCAAAAGTGCATTATGGGCCGCTGGCTTGAACTTAACCCCGATATCCTCATACTCGACGAGCCTACCAGAGGAATTGATGTCGGCACAAAGTATGAGATATATCTGCTGATGAAGGAAATCGTAGAAAACGGCGGCTCGATTATTATTATATCATCGGAACTGCCTGAAGTACTCGCCATGAGCAACCGCGTCCTGACAATATGTGAAGGCCGGATAACCGGAGAGTTTAACCCTGAGGAAACTTCGGCACACGATATTATGGATGCCGCGATAGGGGGTGGGGATTAATGTTAAAGCAGGAAGCGCTTAAAAAGAAGCGTTTAAACAAAGTCGGAGACTTTTTTATGGAGTACCTTGTACTCATGGCAATTGTTGCGCTTGTTATTGTAACTGCTATCGTAGAACCCAGATTTTTAACAGCAAATAATTTCAGAAATATAATGGGTCAATTCGGTCCGTTGAGTTTTACGGCACTCGGAATGACGTTCATTATTCTCGGCGGCTTTATAGACTTGTCCCTCCCCGGTATGATTTCGCTGATAGCGATGATAACCTTGTCGCTTTTTGATGTTATAGGCGAAGTTCCGGCTATGATATTCGGTATGGCACTTGGTGTCTTTCTGGGAGCATTTAACGGTACATTACTTGTGAGAGTCGGGGCGACAACCCAGGCTAAGGCTCTTTTCATCACATTTGGCATGAGCCAAATATACGGTGCCATATCACAGCTAATCACCGGCGGGCATCCGATAAGCCGGCTATTTATTGAGCATCCCGCACCAATCACACAGAATCTCAGCTCAGGGACAATCGGTGATATTTTCGGATTTTCTTCGTTTCTCGATTCAATCCCGATTACGTTTATCGTTTTCTTGTTTTTCCTTGCTATACTCTTCATATTCCAGAAAAAAACAGTGCTCGGAAGATCCATCAACTACACCGGAGGCAATTTTCTCGCTGCCGAGCTTGGCGGTATACCCACTAAACGTATAATGGTCATGATATACTCCATATGCGGATTTATGGTGGCAATCGGTGCGATTGCGGCATTTTCTCGAACTCCCGTTGCTGCACCCGAAATTATAGGAGCTAATTATGAAAGAGACTCGATTATGGCGGTCGTTGTCGGAGGAACATCACTTACGGGCGGCAGAGGTAATGTGTTGCGCACTGTTCTTGGAGTATCGCTCATTATCCTATTGTCTAACTGTATGAATCTTATGCAAATCAATTCACACTTACAGGAAGTGTTCAGAGGAGCTGTCCTTGTTACTGCTATATGGCTCGACCATCGCAGACACGCAAATGCTTAGGAGCATTTTAAAGGGGGGATATAAATATGGATGTCGCAACACTATCATTCGGCAGGAAAACTCTAAAAATTCTCGGCAAGCAAAAAGCAATCGTGGCTGTTGCTTTGATATTGATAGCAATGCTGTTTTCAAGCTCAAATATATTTACACGTAACCACCTGTTTGCCTTTCTGGTAGTCGCTGCTCCGGATCTGGTCATAGCGTTTGGGGTCACGTTTGCGGTAATATGCCGCGCTTGCGACCTTTCCGTCGGTTCTGTTATGTGTCTGTCCGGTATAATTGCTATTCAATTAATCAACAGTGGAGTGCCGGTGTTTATTGCTGTGTTGATTGCTATCCTATCCGGTACGGTAATAGGATTTATTAACGGGTTTTTGATTGTTCAGCAAAAGACAGAAGCATTTATCATAACTCTCGGTATGGGAATGCTTCTCAAAGGCGTGGCACTGTTTATGTCAAATGCAAGACCTGTGTCAACACAAGATCCCGCATTCAACAGCATATCAAACTCGACAATAATCGGTCTGCCCAGCATAGTGGTGTATATGCTGATTATCGGCGTACTTGCATACTGCTTGCTTCGTTTTACCAGCTTCGGCAGAAACTGTTATGCACTAGGCGGCGATTACGAGGTCGCAGAGCATTCGGGAATTAATGTTGTCCGCACGAAATGGGCAGCGTTCGTTATAACCGGCACTTGCGCCGCAATAGCGGGAGTGCTGCTCTCTTCCAGAATTAACACAGGCTCTGCGATTTACGGAGATTTGACCCCATTGCTTGTCAACTGCAGCGTGGTCATCGGCGGAACGTCATTTGCAGGAGGAGTCGGCGGAATTGCACAGAGCGGCTTGGGTATCGCCGTTATGCACATGCTCAGGTACTGTATGAGAATGTTCAGGATAGACGGGGTTTTACCCGGCATAAATCAACACGTTCAAACACTGGTTTTCGGAATAGTCATCGTAGCCATAATCGCAATGGACTGCTACGCGATTAAGCGTAAGAAAGAGGACGTCTAGCTACTCAAATACGTCATCAAGCTTTACTTGTGATGAAATTTCCATTCCATAAGCATTTCCAACAAGCCAAACCAAACTATTTCATGTTATAGTAATATATTAGGATAAGTACTATGATTCGTTGAACTTTGAACATAAATACTCTGCCCGTTCTCGTACACTTTTCTTCTGTTCAAGCGTTAAACCGTTAATATTGCTAAGAACAATAGCAAACTCTGAACTTTGCAGATGCTTGACGATATCTACGTTGTTGAGCAAAAAGCTCCTTATATTATGAAGTATCCAGTGGTAGTATAAACTAACATCGTCAAGTCCCAAAAAGGCACTGTTAAAATCGTATGCCGGAGCTACTTCGGTTATTTCAAATGAACTACTATCATATAAAAATCCAAAATTCTCGTAATGCAAATCTGTGTTTTCTACAATATAATTTAAAATGTAAAGCCGCTCAAGTTGTTTTGTAATATCATTTCTTCCCTGTCCAGAAAAATACTCGTATAATGCCCTATGCTCATCACTATCTTTGTTATAATCTGTTAGATGCAGTAAATCTCCTGCATGCGTCATAGATATCTTTTCTGATGTAAATAATTTGCATTCTACAAGACCGTTTCGTTTTATGGCTTTCGCTACTGAAACTCCTAACACATTACCAAGATTACATGCGATAACTTCATATTCAGCGTTATTATCTTTTTTTAGTATAGTTCCTTTGTATATCGCTTTGGGGAATGCGCCTTTTGTAGTAAATAAAGAAATTGTGTCTTCAGTCGCCTTTTTGAAATCCGGTAGCTTTTTTATTTCGCCAGTTAAAGCAATGTTAACAATATCAAGATTTATATCGCGTTTGCTTTTCAATTCGGACCAACTGGTGTCAACATCAGAACGGCGAACCCAAAAGTTATCTATTATTGAGATTGCACAAGAATCGCGGAGTATTTTTTCACGGTCGCGTCCTATCTTACGAGCTATATATACACGATTCATATAGGTGCGTGTTAGATTATCGACACGTGAGGTGAGCCACTGTTCAAAAACACTGACGGTCAATCTGCTCAATGATGCCATTATTTGACGCCCCTCGGAATCAATGAGGGCATATCCTTCAGATGATAAGACTGGCATCATGCCTTCTAGACCTGTCAATGCAAACGGTAAAAACTCGCCTGCTACAATTTCTATTTTATTTTCAACAGGATATACATAGCATACAGTGGTATCCGCGTGCATTAGTGTATATGTTGCTACAGGCTGCCCCGTCTGCCAGTACAATCGTTTATGAGGTAGTTTAACACCTCTCTTTCCACGTAGACCTTTTTTTGTAACTATGGCATTATTAAGCTTACCTTTGTAGTTCTCACTTATTTCACGTATTGAAAAATCAACTGTACGACCAGAATGTTCTCCAAAAGACAGTTTAGCACCAACTTGTTTTCTGTTAGCATCAACCCATACAATCTTAACATTTATTTGTCCAAGAACTGACATCGCTTTACCGCCTTCCCATAAGTTTCTTCCTTACATTAATATTCATTAATATCAATTGCATTTGTAATTACAATTATTGTATGCAGCGTATGAAGCTCCATTAATATATCCCTCTTGCAATCAACGAACAAGCCAATTGTAATCCTGTCGACCGTCTATAACGTAATCTACAAAGACAACGTTATCTTTTATTTGAAATAGCAGTAAGTATCTGTTATCAACTACCATTTTATGGTATTTGTTGTGCGGTACGAAATCTCCATTAAAAAACGGACATCTCTCAGGCATACTTGATAGTGAGCGAATTGCTGTGATAATCTTGTCCTTCGTATCGTGCGCTGCCGATGGACTTTTTTGCGCAAGGAATTTAACGTGTGCTCCCAGCATATTCTTAGCTCTGTCGGAAACACACACATTATACTGCTGCATATTCGACCTCACTTATTATATCCCCAAGATAGCACTCCAATTCATCGGGTGTTACACCAAGACGTCCGACTGCGCGGTCTTCCTCAACAGCAAGAAGTTCTTCTCTAAGTCTTAGCATCTTTTCTCGTCGGACGAAAGACTCAATATCCATAACTACAATATCACCCTCCCCATTCTTTGTTAGATATACCGGCTCCCCCGTTGTACGGCATAAATCTGCTATTTCATTGTAGTTTTGACGGATTGTTGCAGATGGCTTTATTAACATTTTATTCACCTCAGAAATTATTCTGACTATATTATAGCTTTTTGTTGCTATCGAGTCAAGCGTATGTTCCTTAATAATTACATATAAAGCTCGTCCTGTAAGTAATATCTGAAATTCATAAAAAGGTTGTCTCTTGAATGCAAGGAGTATTTCTTTGCTTTTCGCAGTTATTGCACCAAGAAAACCGGAACTGTCCGAAATTAAGGGTTTTTGCTAATTACATTTCGCTCCGAATACATCGAAAACCCCTGCAATACAAGGGTTTTCGGACAATTTTTGGTGGACTCGACGCCCCTAAACTACTACTCTATTACCCTATGCAGTCTGCCGTTGCTTACATTCTACTCTGTAGGTTCTTCCTCTGCCGGAAGTTGAAAAGCTAAGACAAACAGGCTGCTTTATGCTTTTGAAATAAATATCTAATGCGTAATTATCATACAAGAGAATTTTGTCGATTATTTCTGCGTATAGTTCCGGAGCGCACACTTCTTGATTTGTTATTTTCCGCATTGCACCAATAGTATTCTCTATATTTGCCTTTGCGTTCTCAATGAAGCTATTCCGCTCGTTAATTTCAGCAATGCGGCTTTTCAGTTCCGCTACTTCCTTATTGTACTTTTCGTTCAAGCGCATCATTTCATCTTCATCAAGCTTGCCGTCAAGCCCCCAATCAAGCACTTTGGTTTTCTTTTCCAATAAACGGCTTATCTTGTCTTGAATGGGTTTAATACTCTCGACTTAAAATCGGTCTGTTATGAAATGCATAAAATCGGCACAAACATCAATCAAATTGCAAAGTGGGTAAATGCAACCAACCTAGTATATGAGTCGGATATTTCCGAGATCAAAAAGTTGATAGAGCAGGTATGGCAATTATTAAAATCAAACCTGTTAAAGTTTGGGTGAAATGGGCTAACTATATTATTTCGGGAAGATTGCGTTTTGCATAAACAAAACGGCGGACTTCCATTACGTTGCCGATAACCACATAGAACACGGAATAGTTTCTGATATTTATACGGTAGTAAGGCTGCTTCCTATTTCGTTTAGATTTATATGGCTTAAACCCCTCAGGATTGCTTAAACGTTTTTGAATTGCTTTCTCTGTGTCCTCAATTAAACGTAATGCAGCAATTGGGTTTGCCAAATCAATAGCGATGTAATCCCGCACGCCAGCCATATCTTCTTCAAAGGTTGGCAGATAACAGAGTGTATATATTTTATCCATCAAGACCTTCCTTTAGCCGGGAGAAGACGTCGTTGTGTGTGTAGCGTACATCGGTAGACTCCGCAACGTAATCAGCTTCATCCAGTTTCATCTCGACATCATCAGTTAACTCCGCATATTTACGCAGACTCAAAACCACCATTGCACCATAACCATTCTTTGTAAGGTAAACCGGCTGGTTTTCGTTTACCATGCTTTCGATTTCCGGAAACTTATTTCGAAGATCTGATACAGGTCTTATTTGTATCATCGAAGACACCTCACTTGACATATAATATCCTGATATTATCACAATATTATCC
>WRDH01000054.1 GCA_009783555.1 Oscillospiraceae bacterium | reverse complement strand
TTTCAACACCCTTCTTACCGTTTTCCGCTTCGCCGAGAACATCGTAACCGTTTTTGACTACGATGTTTTTTATCAGTCGCCTCATTAAAGATGAATCATCGACGATAAGAACAGTTTTCACTCCAAATCCTCATTACTTTTTAATATATTTAATATACCACGCGCTGAGTTTTGATGCTATAGATTTTCTGTATGATACATAACAGCAGCAAGAGCTATGACCGGGGCGGTTTCCGAACGTAGAATCCGTGTTCCCAGTGATACTGTTGTTATTTTTTTTGACCTTGCAAGCTCTGCCTCATGCGGTTCAAAACCGCCTTCCGGACCTGTGATTATCGAAACTGCTTTAGTTTCAGAGCCTTCGTTATTAAATGGCGGCAATAATCTCTGCTCCAGAATATCTCTTATACTCAAGCGGTTTTCACATTCGTAGAAAAACAGAACAAGATTTGAAGCTTGCGACGATTCCACTGACACCTTATCAATTATATTGTTTAAATTCCCACCGGATGTAACTTTGGGAACAATTCCCCGGTTACATAACTTTGCGGTTTCAAGAGCAATTCTTTGAAGCCGTGATACTTTTTTTGGAATATCCTTCGGTACAGCGACGCAGCGTTCTGATTCAAAGAGAATAATCTCATACACTCCCAGCTCTACTGATTTTTGCACAGCAAAGTCAAGCCTGTCACCCTTCGAGTATGCCATATATGCGCTGCATTTAACGGTTGGTTCGCCGATGGAAAGCTGCTCATCAACAATCTCTGCAACCGTGCAGCTATCACGCTCTCCAAGCTTGCAGATGTAATCAATACCTGTCCCGTCACAGACACTAAATGTCTCTTCGGGACGAAGCCGTAAGGATCGTATGTGCTTTGCATCTTCAGTACAGAGTCTTATGATGTTATCAATAATATCTTGTGGTGTGACAAAAAAACGATTCATTATGTTAGTGTTCCTTATGGTTGGACTAGTTAATTAGTAAATGATAACCGTTTCGGTCAATAACTGTTGTTACGGCAAAACCGGTGGTCGGTGTGAATCTTTAACATAAGATACATCAAAGAAATCCCTGTTTAGGATATCCGCCCGGTGTGCCATTGTGTATCCGCCGATTTCTATACGGCCCATGACCGCATGAGTGTTGTGTACGGTAATCGTCTGTGCAAAATCCACTGTACAGTATATATCAAACCCATTGTCTAGAATAACCTGCATTGCATCGCCTCTGAGCAAATAACCAAACGGTGCAATGAAAAGATTGGTTTCCCCGACTATCGGCTCGATTTCCTCCCGCCACCTTCTGATATCCCACATGATACTTCTTACTCTGGTTTCAGGCCCCCAAAAGCCTGATCTGTTATGCGAATAACTGTGACTTGCAAAGAGCCAGCCGTTTTCCTTAAACTTGGTACATATATCAATGACCACTTGCCTTGTCTCTTCGTCCCATAAATCAGGCAGGTCATAGCCGAATATGCCCATATACCCTGTTGCTGCAATGACTCCCTTATGACCCCGGAAAGAAAACTCAGGGTGTTCTCTTACAAATGCGTCGATTACTAAATAAACATCGCCGTCATACGTAAGGATAGGTTCATTTCCTTCAATATTTCTGTTAAAATTATTTACTGTTTCTCCCGGCAACGGATGGACAACTTCAGTTGCCAGCTCACCATATTCATCAAAAACAATTCTTTTCGCAAATCCGGGTCTGAAACGGGTTTGTCTGTTAAATGACCCCGTATTGTTGGGACCGCCGCCGCGCCAACCCCAGCCGTAATGATAGGTAGGGTCATCGAATGAAAGAATAAGTGGTCTTTTACCCGTCGGCAGGTATATATCGTTTTGCCGCATAATTCCGTTTTCGTCTTTACTGAATACGTCATTTATATTATATAAAACATAACCACGTTCCAACAATTGCGGCAACAATCGAAAGAGCTCCGATTGATACGCAAAGCCCGAATTATATCCGCCTGTCGGAGTATTGAGATTCGGAAACAGAAACTCCGGATGGAGAATTAAGCTATGAAAGAATATGTGCTTAATATCTCCATCAAATCGAACAAGATTGTCCCTTGCGTAGATAATTTCTGCTTCCAATTTTTTTGTCTCTTCGTTTATAAGATCAGAATCTTCGTTTAGCAATGCAATGGCTTCCTCGTAGAAGTAACCCCTGAAAAGCAGGCTGCTTTCTTCGAGTTTATTTACTCTTCTCAGAGCCATTTCTGCTTCACGCGCTTCAGCTTCGCGCCGCTCCTGCTCTAAACGCTCGGCTTCGCGCCTTTCCTCTTCCTCACGCCGCTCTTGCGCTAAACGCTCCGCTTCATCAGCGTTATCATCAGGCTCGGGAACAGGTGTATAAATACTGCCGGGATCGAGGTCTTGCTCCGTACCATTGCTATCGCCTTGCAAAAATAACCAATAGCAACTGGCAAACCCGGCTCCGACTACAATAATAAGCACTAAAAGTGCTATAACACTCTTTTTCACGACAAACGTAATGCTCCTAAAACTGCTGTTGTTTTGCTGTCTCATTAGTATACAACAAAACTGTTTCGCTTACAAGGTGCGTGTGTTAAAATAGGTTAGAAAGTAGGGATGCCGTTATTATTAAGAATTTCAATGAGTTGAGTGAAAACTCAAAGACTTTGCCAAAGACGCTTGTTGTGGCGGCTGCGCATGATGAGCACACTTTGGAGGCTGTTTTTACTGCTGCTGATAAATTAAGTATTCGATATATTCTTGTCGGTAACCGTGAGAAAATTAATGTACTATCATCGGTGCTTGGCGTCAAGGTGGAGCAGAGTGCTATAATCGACAGTATGGATGATATTGACAGTGCAAGAAAAGCCGTTGCTGTAATCAGAGATAAAGGTGCTGACGCGCTGATGAAAGGTATCCTTGAAACAAGAACTTTACTAAAAGAAGTTCTCGAAAGAGAAATAGGAATCAGAGGTACAGGCACACTGTCTCATCTGGCAGTCTTGGAAGTACCGATATATAAAAAGCTAATCGGCATAACCGACGGGGGCATGATACCACATCCGACACTTGCGCAAAAAGCGGATATCGCAATAAATGCAGCAACATTTTACAGACAAATAGGATGCAAAACCCCAAAAATCGCCGCACTTTGCGCTGCGGAATCGGTCAGCCCGAAAATACAGGAAACAGTGGACGCAGCAGAGCTTCAAGAAATGTGCCGAAGGGGAGAACTCGGAGATTGTCTACTGGAAGGCCCGATATCATTCGATTTGTCAGTAAGCAAAGAATCCGCAAAAATCAAAGGATATAAAGGTCAAATCAGCGGAGAAACAGACATCCTGCTGGTGCCGGACATAACAGTCGGTAACGTCCTTGCAAAAGCCTTAACCTATTGGGCAGGCGCAAAAATGGCAGGCTGTATATTGGGCGCAAAGGTACCGATAGTACTGGCATCACGAGGTGCGTCGGCAGAGGAGAAGTTGTTATCTATTATGATAAGCACTGCAGTGTAGTGGTTAATGTTGCATATATGAAAGAATGGAGAATAACATGGATTATTTTATACTTACAATTAACCCCGGTTCAACATCTACCAAAATAGCACTGTACAAAAACAAAGAAGAGTTATTCAAAGAGAATATAACCCACCCTCATGATGAAGTTGAAGAGTTTGATAGTATAAATGAGCAAGAGCCAATGCGGATGAAGGCGGTGCTTGAGGCTCTTGAGAAGCATGGCTATAAACCCGAAGATCTGTCAATTGTCATGGGACGCGGGGGGATGCTGCCGCCTGTTAAGGTTGGAGGTTATAAAGTCAACGACAAAATGCTGCAGCTAATTTACGGTGAGAAAATACCACAGCATGCGTCAAATCTGGGGGCAGTTCTTGCAAACGATATTGCCGAAATGGCAGGGGTTGAAGCTTACATTTATGATGCTGTTTCCGCATGTGAGTTCCCGCCTGTGGCAAAAATAACGGGAATGAAGGAAATCGAGCGAAGGAGCTTTTATCATGTCCTTAACTGTCGTGCAGTAGCGATACGTTATGCAGAGTCAATCGGTAAAAAATACGAAGACTTGAATCTACTGATAACACATCTGGGCGGCGGGATCACTGCCGGAGCACACTGCAAGGGGAAAATCATAGACTCCCTTGCCGACGACAACGGACCGTTTGCCCCTGAAAGAGCAGGTAGTGTACCGCTGCTCAATATCATTGAGATGTGTTACAGCGGAAATTACACAAGAAAAGATATGATGGGCAAAGTCCGGGGAAAAGGCGGACTGCGCTCGCTCTTAGGAACATCCGACGGCAGGGAAATCCAAAAAATGATAGAAAACGGGGACAAACACGCCACACTCGTAATGGAAGCACAAGCATACCAAATAGCAAAAGGCATCGCACTTATGTCGCCTGCCCTAAGAGGCGACTGCGATGCAATAATTGTTACTGGTGGCTTGGCGTATAATACGTTTCTTGTAGAGGATGTTAAGAAGTATATAGGTTGGCTGGGTAAAGTTGTAGTAATGCCCGGTGAATATGAGATGGAAGCACTTGCATTGGGCGGACTGCGGATACTGCATGGTGAGGAGTCTGTGCATGAATTATGAACCTGTCCCCCCTGTCTTCCTGTCACACCCTAAACATTATATATCTCTTTCAGTATCTCCAGCTCCTCCAATGCCTGGTCGAACCTGAAATTTTCTACCTTGGCAGCGAGTTTTTCGGTGCCTTCAATCCTGTATATATCGTCGAGCATGTCTTCACATTCGGGGTTTTTTGATACGAGGAACGGCTCCAATTCTTCAAATATCTCACGGATTTTATCTTTGTCGGTAATCTTTTCATTTATCATGGCCTCATACTCCGACAGTAATGGAGCAAGCTCGCTGAGAACACTATCAATTTCTGCTTTCAGGACATCCAGTTGCTTTTTACTGACAAGGTTTTCTCCGCCTTTAAGCTTACCTTCGACATCCGCTGCAGCAGCGCGTAACCCTTCATAGTGGATATGTGCCGCGTTACTCTTTAAGGAATGAGACAACCTGTGTGCGGTCGTAATATCACCGGTGTTTAATGAATCTATAATTTCCGCGAACTTATTTCTGTTATACTTGGCAAACTCAAGCTTCATTTTATGCAGAAAAGTAGCATCATCGTCATCGGGATGGTGTTCAATACTTACAGATGCCTTGCTTACAGGTTGAAGATGCCTGAGCAGGCACTTCCACAGATCAACTGCGGAAAATGGTTTACCCAGCGTTTCTTTCATGCCGCAGCTTTTGTAATACTCCATATCATGTGACATAATATTTGCGGTTACAGCAATAATAGGTGTTTCAACTCCCATTTCGGTAATTTTCAAAGCAGCTTGAAGCCCGTCCATAACAGGCATATGGACATCCATAAAAATGAGGTCAAACGGTTTTATTACTGAGACGCCCTCCGTCGAGGAAATACATTCCGCTATCCGCTCTTTTACAATATCCACACCTTCCTTGCCGTTTTTTGCGATTACAACACGCACCCCTACTCTTGACAAATGCTCGCTTATAACAGCTTGATTCAACGCGTTATCCTCACATACGAGAATCTCGGCATTAAAGTGCGGTTTTTGAAGTTCGACTGTAGCCGGTTTTTCATCAGCCACAACAGAATCTTCGTCAATAGTACAAAAAGTAAGCTCAAAACTGAACGTACTTCCGACACCCAGTTCACTCTCCGCTTCGAGCGTTCCACCCATAAGCTCTATTATATCCTTTGTAATGGCAAGTCCCAGACCCGTACCGCCAAATCTTCTGGTTATACTGTTATCCGCCTGTGTAAACGGCTCATAGACTCTTTCGACTTGTTCCGGCGTCATACCGATACCGGTGTCTTTGACCTCTATATATACTCTGACTTTATCTTCATCAACGTCCCTATTTATTGCGGAAAGCTCGACGGAACCTTCATTCGTAAACCTGACGGCATTGGTAAGAATATTTGTAATTACTTGACGTAATCTTACGGGATCTCCAAGCAGCATTTTCCCCTTCACCGGCTCTGCGCGGCATTTAAGCTCAATGTCCTTTTCCTTTGATTTCGGAAGCAAAAGTGACCGGCAATGCTCAATGATATCAGGCAAATCGAAAGGTATGTATTCAAGCTCCATCTTGCCGGATTCGATTTTTGAAATATCAAGAAGATCATTGATAATTTGCAACAGCCATTTTGCGCTGCTAAGTATATTATTAAGAAATTCCGTAGTTTTGTCAGGGATATCATCACTGAGAGCAAGCTCTGAAAAACCGATTATACTGTTCATCGGAGTTCTTATCTCATGGCTCATGTTAGCCAAAAATGTTGACTTTGTGGAGTTTGCAAGCTCGGCTTCTTTTCGTCGTCTTTCAAGCTCAAGCGCGATGTTTTTTACTTCGGTTACATCAGTGACATATGCAACAATAGCATGACTGCTCTCGTATGGGATTTTAATGAATTGAACGCTTAGAATCCGCTCTATCCCGTCATGAACCAACTCTGTTTCAAACCTGGCAGAGCCTTTGTTGACCGCAACGGTTAGCCACTCTTTTAGTGCTATTGCCCTGCTGCCGTCACGTTTGAATTCAGGCATACTTCTGCTGATTATATCGGAAAAACCCAGTATAAACTGAGCTTTTGATTTCATTCCGAAAAACTCCAAAGTAGCGGGGTTACAATCAATAACATTAAAATCGCAGTTAAACAGAATATTAACCTGCGGATTTGAGTCAAACATAAACGATGTACGTTCATTAGCCTCGCGCATTCTTGTACGCATAAAGTTATGGTTTATTTTTATTGCCATCATAAGGCTTACGGACTGCAGTATATTGACCTCGTCTTCGGTAAAAATCTTCTCATAAATACAAGTGTCAACAGTAAACAAACCCCAAAAAATATTGTCAAGAAATAGAGGGATGATGACAACAGACTGTATCTCATATGCTTTGAGAAATCTTTTACCCATATCAGACATGCTTGAGAATGTCCCGATTATGCGTTCATTGCGGAAAAAAATATCGGTCCATCCCAGGCTGTCAAGGTTTTTCAAGGTAAAAGGAAGTGCTTTTTTGCCTCTGGCAGTATCACTAACCCAACTGTAATCACGGTGATATTCAGGTTCATTATCACGTATAACGGCACGCCAGATATTAATGCGATCAACATTAATTGCCTCACCTATCTGCTTCATACCCTCGTTGATTGAGGTCTCGATATCTCTGCTGTCATTGGCTTCAAGCAAAGACATTGCAACAGTATTGACCGTATTGAGCAAATTATCACGCGCTTCAATATCCGCCATCACCTTTACGATACGGCGTTTGTTGCCTCTGTATATATACCACACTACACCAAGGGAAATTAATAGCACCGCAAGTGTAATCAGCCAATCAATTGGTCGCATATATCTTGCCTCCGAACTGTTCTGTCATTGCGGGTTCGACCCGCAATCCTGTGAATAATGCTTAATCTCCATGAGATTGCGGCTCGGAGGCCGCAATGACAGGCTGATGTCTATTTTAACGGACTCATACTGATAATAAGTTCCTTGACCTTAACGGCCTGTCTCTCTTTGACATAAACTTTATCAATGATGCCGTCAACGTTGCTTACAATTGCGGTTTCCATTTTCATTGCTTCGATTATGGCGACAACATCGTTTTTCTTTACGATATCACCTTCAACGACATGAAGCTTACTAATCATTCCCGGGATATTTGCACCCAGTTCCATCGGATTATTCGGGTCGGCGGCAACAAAAGATGTCGTGACGGGACCTTGCGATGTATCAGCTACCATTACCTCACGCCTGAAACCATTGAGTTCAAACTCTACGGGACGGAAACCTTCCTCATTTAGCTCACCTATGCCGTTGAGCTTGATGATAAGAACTTTGCCGGACTCAATTTCAACCGCAGTTGTTTCCCCCGGAGTTAGGCCGTTGAAGAATATGGGTGTATCGAGGTTTGAGAGGTCTGAATACTCCTGTGATTGTCCGTAAAAGCTCTTAAGCACATTCGGGTACAGGCAGTATGAAACAATATCGCGCATTTCCGGTTTGGGGCAAAACGGCTTCATTTGATTTGCCACTTCATCAAAATCAATTGGCTCAAGCAACTCACCCGGACGGCAGGTTATCGGTTTTGTACCTTTAAGAACGATTTCTTGAATATCTTCGGGAAATCCGTCTTGCGGCTGACCCATCATCCCTTCAAAGTAACTGACTACAGAATCGGGGAATGCGAGGTTTTTACCTTTTTCAACTATGTTTTCGGCAGTTAAGTCGTTTTGCACCATAAATATCGCTAAATCGCCAACCATTTTGGAAGAAGGCGTAACTTTGACTATATCGCCGAGCATATCATTAACTTCTTTATACTTCTCTTTTACATCGTGGAACCTGTCGCCAAGTCCGAGACTAACTACCTGCGGCTTGAGATTTGAGTATTGACCGCCGGGGATTTCGTACTTGTAGATGTCCGTTGCAGGAGAGGTGAGTCCTTCCTCGAACTTTGAGTAATAAGTACGCACATGCTCCCAATATTCTGATATCGGGAGAAGCATGTCATCGCACATACCCGTGTCACGCTCATGACCGTAAAGTGCTGTGACAATTGCATTCATTGAAGGTTGACTGGTCAGTGATGAAAGCGAAGATATCGCGGTGTCAACAATGTTCACACCGGCTTCAGCGGCTTTGAGTAACGTCGCAACACCGTTACCGCTTGTATCATGCGTATGCAGATGAATCGGAAGACCGATTTCGTTTTTAAGAGCAGTCACTAGCTTGTGCGCCGCATATGGTCTGAGTAATCCCGACATATCCTTAATCCCGAGGATATGCGCACCTCTTTTTTCGATTTCTTTTGCCAGATTTATGTAGTATTTAAGGTCGTACTTGTCTCTTGTCGTATCGGAAATATCGCCCGTGTAGCAAATATAGCCCTCGACGATTTTGTTTTGATTAAGGACTTCGTCAATGGATACCTCCATGTTCGGCAGCCAGTTTAAAGAGTCAAACACCCTGAATACATCGATACCGCCTTTTGCCGCTTCTTTTACAAATTGACGGATAAGGTTGTCGGGATAGTTGGTATAACCCACTGCGTTAGCTCCGCGCAAAAGCATCATAAACAGAAGGTTCGGTATTCTCTCGCGCAAAACATCCAAACGTGTCCACGGTGATTCATGAAGGAATCTGTATGCAACATCGAATGTCGCTCCACCCCACATTTCAAGCGCAAAAGCATCTTGCATAGCCAGAGCCGTTTGGTCGGCAATCATAGCAAGATCCTTGGTGCGGACTCTTGTCGCAAGCAGTGACTGATGTGCGTCACGCATTGTTGTATCAGCAATCAGCAGTTTTTTGCTGCTTAAGCAAAACTCTTTAACGGCATCGGGTCCCTTTTCATCCAGTAATTGCTTAAGTCCCGGCTTCGGCACTTCTGTTACGGCAGGAAGCGGGGGCGCATCATAGCGGACAGGTTTTCGGTTTCGTCCTTTGATTGAAAGGTCGCCGATGTATTTCATAACCTTTGTTGCACGATCTTTTGATTCTTCAACCTCGTAAAGGTCGGGAGTATCATCGATAAATGTTGTGTTGCAGTCCGCAGCGGTAAATTTCGGATGAACAAGAATATTATTAAGAAACTGGATATTTGTCTTAACTCCGCGTATACGAAACTCTCCGAGTGTCCTTAGAGCCTTGCGTATTGCACCTTCAAACGTCCTGTCAAATGTGGTCACCTTGACGAGCAAGCTGTCATAATACGGAAGAATTTCAGCACCTGCAAACGCATTGCCTGCATCAAGACGGACTCCCAAACCGCCGCCCGAACGGTATGTTGTGATTTTACCGATATCGGGTGAAAAGTTGTTGGACGGGTCTTCCGTAGTTACACGGCACTGGATGGCAACTCCGCGCATTTCAACGGAATCCTGCGAAGGGATGTCAATTTCGGGGTCACCAAGCTTGCACCCTCTTGCCACATTTATTTGGGCTTGCACAATGTCAATGCCTGTAACAACTTCGGTGACAGTATGCTCGACTTGAATTCTCGGATTCATTTCGATAAAGTAATAGTTACCATCTTTATCAACAAGAAACTCAACTGTACCGGCATTGACATATTTAACTTCCTTAGCGATTTTCACTGCATCATTATACAGGTTTTGTAGTATTTCTTTTGAAAGCGAAACAGCGGGAGCATATTCGATAACCTTTTGATAGCGTCTTTGCACCGAGCAGTCACGTTCAAAGAGATGGACAACATTACCATGTTGGTCAGCGAGCACCTGAATTTCAATATGCTTAGGCTCGACAAGGTACTTTTCCATGAAAATATCGCCGTTTCCGAATGACTTGAGAGCCTCGCTCTGAACAAGCGCAAATGCCGCTTTGAGTTCCTCATCATTGTTTACACGCCGCATACCTTTACCGCCGCCGCCGGCAGCAGCCTTCAAAATCACGGGATAGCCGTATTCGTTTGCTCTTTCTATTGCGTCATCAGTACCCCGAAGCGGGTCGGTGCTCCCGGGAATAGTTGGAACATTGCATTTTTTCGCAATTTCTTTTGCGCTGAGTTTATCACCCATTTTTTCAAGAACATGGGAGGGTGGACCGATAAAAATAATGCCGTTTTCTTCACATGCTCTTGCAAAATTAGCGTTTTCCGATAAAAACCCGTACCCCGGATGTATTGCGTCAACACCCTTTGACGATGCAAGACGGATGATTGCATCAATGTCCAAATACGCGCCGAGCGGCGTATGATTCTTGCCAATTAAATAAGATTCATCAGCTTTAGTTCTGAATAAGTTATATATATCCTCCTGAGAGTAAATCGCTACTGTAGAAAGTCCAAGCTCATTACATGCGCGAAAAACCCTAATCGCGATTTCCCCTCTATTTGCCACCATTACCCTGTTAATCCCTTTTTTCATAAAACGAAAGTTCCTTTCTGAACTATTTGATCACAAACCGGGCGTGCCGGAAAATTATTGTACTCGCACTTTGCATAAATATGTACTACTATAAACAACAATCTAAGTAAAAATACAGTTGTCTTAGATTACTGTAGAATACTACAAATGTCAATTATTTAATTCATCATTTAGCTTCTCGAATAACGCAACAATACGCTCTAAATCACGCCCTTCCGCGGGAGTAGGCTGATAATTATTGTAATCACGGGCTGATGTTGTACGGACAGGTATTATGTTTGTCTCGTTATCCTCCTGCAGTACGCCGTTTACAAACGTAAATGTCTGCTGGAATATAAATGAATCCATGTCAAACGGACGGCGATTTCCTCCAAAGCTGAAGTTCGCCAGAGAGTACACGATATTTCTGCCGTTATATACCTCAATGCCTTGTATGACGTGCGGATGAGCACCCAATACAAGATTTGCGCCGCTTTCAATTGTAAAGCGTCCGAGGTTCATTTGAGTCGAGCTTGGTCTGTAATGGGTTTCAACACCCCAGTGGAAATATGCGATTATAAGATCCGCGCCTCTTTCGTTTAAATCCTTTATTGCTGCTGTAATTTTATCTCTTTCACTGCGTGTGTCTGACCAGGATGCAAACCCGAATAATCCGATATTTAATCCCTCAACCTCTACTATTGTGTTGCGGGCATTTCCAAATGATGCTATACCTGCTGTGTCAAGAGTTTCAATTGTGTCAAGATATCCTTTTTCATAAAAATCAAAGGTATGATTATTTGCCAGTGAGACAGCATCGATATTGCCACTTATCAAAGTCTCCACAAATTCCGGGGGCGCGCGAAAATTGAAGTTCCTCCCTCTATGCCTTGTTTCGTTGGTAAGTGTACCTTCCAGATTAACTATCGTAAAATCGGACTCTGCAAATATATGCTCAACATTCCTAAAGAAATATGAAAAATCACTGTCGTTTGCTTCAAACTCTCTCATAAAATTCCTGTAGCTGCTTCTGACGGGACATCCACCTAATGTCACATCTCCTGCTGCGGAAATCGTGATGCTTATAATGATATCAGGTTCGGGCGTAGGTTCAGGTGTCGGTCCGGGCGTGGGTTCGGGCGTAGGCTCCGGTGTGGGTTCAGGTGTTGGCTCGAGTGTAGGTTCGGGTGTGGTTTTAGGATCTACCTTTGAAATTTCCATGTCAGACATTGGTGAACCGAACCATCCAAGGTCATCAAACACCCCGTATCGGTGTATAATTAACGACACCATCATTGCAAATGCAATAGTCAGCACGATAAGTAATAATACGGTTAATTTTTTAGATTGTTCTTTCATATTGGTAAACAGTATATCACGTATTGGTAATACATACTATCCTTGTGGCTTCACCAACCACATATACGGGTCAAACAGGGATATTTGTAATTATTAAATGTTTTACGTTTCGTTCATTTCTGCTGCGAACATTATATGTATATTGATTATCAAACGAAAGTATATTGAAGCTTTGTTTATATAAGCTCTCAATAAAATCTGTATTCTTAATTATTAAGATAAATTGTGCCATAGTCTTTTTGAGCGAATGTGCCAATCGTTCTTGATCATGTTTTGTAAAATCAGTTCCTTCATAATCGGAAAAGTCTGTGTCGTATGGCGGGTCAAGAAACATAAAATCACGGTTCGTCAGCTCTGCCGATTTGAAGAATTCTTCAAAGTCAGAGCAATGAATGTCCGTGTTCTTAAAAATACTTTTAACATCGGCATTAAACATACTTTCAATTTTATTTCTAAAATTTTTCCTGTTATAACTCATCCCGCCGTATGGAATGTTAAATTCTCCTTTTGAATTATACCTGAACATAGATCCATAACAATATTCTCGTATAAAATAGAAATTCGCAACTTTATACGCGATGCCCGGTGCTTCTGCCTTTTTAAGGTTTAAATCATTAAATACTTTTCTGAAATACATGTAATACCCGCTGGTAAAGCCGGTAATCAAGTTTTCTTTTAAATCATCATTATTAAATGGGGTTTTTGCGTCATTTTTTATAGTTCGTATCATTTTATCAACAATCATTTTATTGATGTGCGACAGAAATTCATCTTCATCCAGTAGAAGCTTCTCTGTAAACCCATAGTTTATTTTGTCTGAGAGATTTTTCGTTAACTTCACTATCTCAGATGATAAATCTGCTTCATCAGTAATTTTGTTCTTTAAACTCTGATATATCCTGAATATTTCTGTATAATTGTCATTACATACAGATAAAATGTTACTGAAACTATTGTTATAGCATAGGAGCAAGTCAAAGAGAGTTTTATCTTGTTGTTTTATTAGATTATAAAACTCAATCAATGAGCTTGAAACATCGTTAATCAAAGCTTTGTTAGGCTTGAGGTAAAAAAACAAAGCACCGCCTCCAAAGAAAGGTTCAATATACCGGTTATAACTTGGTATATAGTCTATAATTCTTCCGATTTCGTTTGCCTTGCCTCCGGGCCATTTTATTAATGGGTTCATTGCGTGTGTACTCTTCTCTATATTTTTAGTAACAATTTTAAATGGGATTAACTTTGCAATAGCACTATTACTATCAATGCTTCGTTATAATACTATATCTTGTATGGTAAGAGCGGTCTAATCAGAGTATATGTTAAAAACGATATCATTTCAATATATAAATGCACAAAGATCAAATTCAAAATATGGAGGAGATAACATGAGTAAGAAAGTCCCGGAAAAGGTCAAAAATACTTTGCGAAACGGCATACCAAGCCAGATTACATTTACAGAAGACGGTAACAAGCTAATCATGACGCTATCCCCAAAAGGGATAGGTCTTGCTAATGGCAAAAGCCTTAATATGCAGGAAGATGGAGCCGCGTTTGAGGGCTGGGCACTAATAATTTATTCAAAGAATGATTATTCGGAAATAGTCTTAGATGCAGAAATGAACACAGGAATGGATAAACTGCCTGATTCGAGGTTTGAATTTGGTCATTACAATAGATTCCTGTATCGCGCAATGCGTTTTTCCGAGTACTATGATTGGTTCTCATTGTCTGATATAGTGCTGAAAGCCGTAAATCGCTTTAGAGAAATATTCTACTCAGGTACTAAAAATCTGGTGAATAACATTGGCACAGGTAATGCCGGTGATAATAACAAGCTTGAAAACTATATTGAAGGTCTATTGGGAGGAGATGAAGCGTTGGCAATGGAAATAACCGGTGTTTCTCCTCTGTATCGGCAACTCCCGGTTGGTTTGTTTGAAGAACCTGCATCAAACTCGACCAGAATATTTACGGGGGGAAAATCAGCTATTGATTTATGGGGGTTGAGCGGAAACAATCTGCATATATTTGAGTTAAAAACAAAGAACCCAAAAGTCGGCGTTTTATCAGAGTTGTTCTTTTACGCTTGTTACGCATTTGATATGTACTGCGATGAAAGTCCGAAGTTCATAAAGCCGAAAGAGCCGGACAACGATGATAACAGAGGATATAGTGTTCTATTTAACAATGGGAAAGTAGAATCAATCACGGCGCATATCCTGGCTGATGAATTACATGCCCGGATTAGTGAAAATGTGAATCTGCTGATGAATAGTATGCGAATGTGTAAGAATAAAAGGATTAATTTTGCAGACCCAATTATGTTCGAGAAGAAACTAAGCATAGTCAGAAAAAAGTAAGTTAATACGAAGGGATTCGAATATGAAAATCACAGTCTACCGACCGAACCAAATAGGCGGATGTATAACTGAAATCGAAAGTAAAAGCGGGACTCGAATAATTATCGATGTAGGTTCTAATCTGCCCGGAAACAACGAAGGAGAAAAGGTTGATGTAAGAAAAATCACAGAAGGGTGCGAAGGTGTTTTCATAACGCATTATCATGGCGACCATGTTGGCGAATTCGAGAGTGTCGATGACAATGTGACAATCTATATGGGTGAGGTCGCACATGAGATATTCCTTAATCTTTGTGAGCATTTACGATACGTGCGTGATATAGATGTGGATAAAGTAAAGAAGTTCAACACTTTCCAAGCCGCAGATAGAATAGAGGTCGGCGATATATTTGTTACTCCCTACCGTGTCGACCATTCAGCTTTTGATTCATATATGTTTATGATTGAATGCGATGGGAAAAGAATCCTGCATACAGGCGATTTCCGTACACATGGTTGGACGGGCAAGGGTGTGTCGGCACTACTGAGGAAGTATGTTAGGAAGATTGATGCTCTTATATGTGAGGGAACCATGCTCTCCCGCCGAGCTGATAAAATGTTCACAGAGTATGATTTATACTTGGAGGCAAAAAAGATTTTAAATGACAATAAGAATGTGTTTGTTTTATGTAGTTCCACAAATATCGATTCTATCGCATCATTTTATAAAGCCGCCTGTGATATAAAGAAGCTCGTTGTCGCCGACAGGTATCAGAGACTGAACTTGGACATCGCATCAGCAAGCGCAAGAAGCCCTTTATACAAGTTTCCCTACGTAAAGATTTACTGGGACGGTAGGCAGGATTGCATTGATGAAATGCGCCGAAGAGACGGCTTTTGCATGTTCGTACGCCCCGGGGGAGATAAGTTCAAGAAAATCATGGCAGAGTTTCCGGACAGCTTGTTAGTATATTCCATGTGGGAAGGGTATTTAAAAGACAACACCCGGAATAATGAGATATACGATTTTATTCCGAAAGATTCCAAAGGCATCCCTGCCTATAAATACTTGCACACTAGTGGACACGCATATGAAGAATCGATTATATCTTTATGTATGATTACAAAACCTGATATAATATTTCCCATTCACAGTGAAGCTCCCGGTAGATTTGAAGAATTGGAAAGGGAAGGTAAAATTTCTGGGGAAGTTAAACGGTTGGAAAGCGGGATCAGCAAGGAGCTCTAACTGCTATTGAAGAATTTTTCCTTAATCCCATATGCCTTGCTTCCAATCACAGTCATCCATATGCTTGCGTACATCTTCTGTAATGTCTTGAGGTACGTCATCCCAAGCAGTTGTAATGTGGGCAGGCGTTTTACAAATTAAATATGCATAATGAGCAATTTCCCATGCCATGTCCTCTTTGTCGGCAGCTTGTTTGCACATAGCTACTAAAAATTTCCGTACTATTACAATGCAGACGCGCAGGGGTTTCACCGTTGCCTACGCGTCATTATAAAAAGCCGAAAAAAACGAAGTGTCGTTATAAGACACTCAAGGCATATAACAACACTCCATTTGGTCGGAGTGTAATTATGGGAACTGGGGAAAATAGTTAAAATTAATGGTTATAAGCGTTCAAGCGAGTAGTATAAAATATATCATTATTTCAATAAACCCAATCTAAATTGTCACCGTAGACATGTAGACATATTATGGAAATTACTCCTGTATTTGCAATGCTTTCAAGACCCGTTTTTGATAGGTCAAGGGTATTATATACCACCCTCAAAAATGGGGTTTTATATTTTCTGTGTAACTGACAAACTATGAAGTAGTGTGTTCCATTGCCTGACGGCTTAACTCACGCAAACTAATTGCTTCGTTATTTAGGTTCTCTCTCCATGTTGTATAATTAAATGGTTCACGCAGGATAAGGGAAATAAACCTTTCGGCATCAACTCTGCCAAGTCTATCTAGCAGAACACTCATGCCCTCGGTTCTGACAACAGAATCAGTACGCATTAGCTAAACCTCCATTTCTCTGATAAAATCTATCGGATTGCAAATCTTTATTTCAGGAATATTTTTATTCAAAATATGTTTATCTACAGTCAAGAAGTAATCACAGCCACCGTAAAACGCGCAGGCTATATGTAAAGCATCGTAAAGTTTTACACCTTTGTTAATCAGTTCATCGCCAAAATTCAAAATATCGTCTGTTTCATCAACAGATTTTATTGCAATTTCTTTCCATCCAATTATATTATCACGCCGTACATCAAAAGGGTTTTTATCGTTTTCATATTCAAGTATATAAGACCATAGTAACTCATACTTGCCAGATAGTAATTCTTGTTGGACAAATAATTTTGCTTGAGTTTCAAGGCTTATCTGTAGTTGTGATTGGTCATCAAACGGACGATTGTAGCAACAGTTATCAAGATATAAAAGCATTTTTCGTCCACACACCCT
>WRDH01000053.1 GCA_009783555.1 Oscillospiraceae bacterium | reverse complement strand
CGTCGGCGAAGCCGAAAACGGCTTAATCGCAGTCGAGATGTACAAGGATTTATCTCCCGACATCGTCACAATGGACATTACCATGCCGGAAATGACCGGGCTCGATGCTCTCAAGGAAATCACTAAACTCGATCCTCAGTCAAAGGTTGTGATGGTTTCTGCAATGGGACAAGAGGCTATGGTTCGAGATGCAATTATATCCGGCGCGAAGGGTTTCATTGTCAAGCCGTTTAAGGAAGAAGGCATTATTGCGGCAATTAAAAAACTGGGCTGATAAAGCCGGGTTGACTAAATATTGGTTTTAAGCTCTTCTTTGCTTAAAATACTACGAAATGGTAGGTGACTATGATGCGTGAACTGGATCCAATGCTGGACGTTTTCATTTTTGAGACACAGCAACTGCTTGAATCGCTTGAAGAGACACTTCTGCAAAGCGAAAAAGCCAAGTCCTTGACTGAAGAACATATTAATGAAATATTCCGTGTAATGCATACAATCAAGGGTTCGTCAGCAATGATGTCTCTTGATAATCTTGCAAAGCTCTCACACGCACTTGAAGATATGTTTGATAAGATACGTGAAGGTAAAACACGTAAAGATGCCGATACCGTCGAGGGCATAACAGAGCTTGTACTCGAAGCCGGAGATAAATTTAAGATTGAAGTCGAAAAGCTGTTGTCCGGAGCGGAATCTGACGGCGACTTCACTGAACTCAGCGACAGAATACATAATTACACTGACGTGATAATGAATGACGCACCTCCACCGGCTGCGAGCAATGTCGCCGCCGCGAGCAGCAGTGCACCCGCCGATGCCGGTCCCGTTGATACAGGCAGCGTTTCCGCCGGGTATTCAGCAGATGACTCAAACCCCGGTGATGACAACTCTCCAATCTATAAAATCAAAGTCATTTTTGAAGCCGGCTGCCAAATGGAAAACCTGCGTGCATTCACGGTCACTAACACTCTTAACGAGTATTGCTCGAAAATGATTAGTGTACCCGAAGATTTGGAAGACAGCACCGTAAGCGAAGAAATTATTGCCAACGGCTTTACAATATATATACAATCCGCGGAGAATCCGGATTCGATTCACAGAATCGTAGATGGCGTAATGTATGTTGAAAGTTCCAGTGTTCTTGCGCTTGCACCCGACAGCGAAGAAATTCCGGCTTCCATGCGTCCGAAGCCGGTAATCGATGAGACCGCTGACAGCAAGCCGGTTGATGAAAAGCCCGCTACATCCGAAGCCGTCAAGCAAAACTTCATCAGCGTAAATGTAAATAAGCTTGATAAACTGATGAATCTAATGGGTGAAATTGTAACAACAGAGTCAATGGTTACAAAAAATCCCGAGGTCGCGAATCTTCACATCGATTCATTCGAGCGCAGCAGCCAAGAGCTTCGCAAGCTGATAAATGAGCTGCAGGATATTGTCATGTCAATCCGTATGCTTCCTGTTTCAAACTCATTCCAAAAAATGCACCGCATTGTCAGAGATGTCAGTAAAAAAGTCGGCAAGGACGTTGAGCTTGTTCTCATCGGTGAAGAAACGGAAGTCGATAAAAACATCATTGATACATTATCTGACCCGCTGATGCATCTAATCCGCAACGCTGTAGACCACGGCATCGAGACACCCGATGTCCGCATAAAAGCCGGAAAACCTGCACAAGGTAAGCTGACACTTGAAGCGCGCAGTGCCGGTGGCGATGTTGTTATCCTTATATCCGATGATGGTCAAGGTCTCGACAGAAGCGCGATTTTACGCAAAGCCAACGACAAAGGCTTAACCTCTAAGCCCGATCACGAATATACCGACAAAGAGGTATATCACATGATTTTCGCGCCCGGTTTTTCAACAAACGAAGAGGTTACGGAATTTTCAGGCCGCGGCGTCGGAATGGACGTTGTCAGGCGTAACATCGACAAGGTCGGCGGTACAATATCATTAGAAAGCACACCCGGACAGGGAATGTCAATACAAATCCGTATACCGCTCACTCTCGCAATCATTGATGGTATGAAGCTCCGCGTCGGAAAGCTTGTATTTATTGTTCCGATGCTCTCAATTCAGGAATCGTTTAAACCCAATGACGGAGACGTGTTCCTCGATCCGGACGGCAGTGAGATGATAATGATCCGCGGCGAGTGCTATCCCGTTCTCAGGCTCTATAGAATCTTTGGTATCGAAAATGATTATGAGAATCTCGACGACGGCATCCTCGTAATGATTACAACCGATACAACAACATTCTGTCTCTTTGTAGACGAGTTGATCGGTGAGCAGCAGGCGGTCATAAAACCACTTCCGGAATACATCCAAAAGCACAACCTTGGCATGCACGGCATCGGAGGCTGCGCAGTCCTCGGCGACGGCTCAATAAGCCTGATAATCGATATCAACAGTCTGGTTCCGGATTAGGATTTAAGCAAGTACATAGAAAACGCAGGGGCATAATCGTCTCTGCGTTTTTGTCATGGGGACGGTTCTCCTGACAACTTATGTTGATTTTTCATCATAGTTTGTCAAGAGAACCGTCCCCCTGACAATTTGTGTTGATTTTTTCACATATATAAGGTACATTAGTAATGCATTTTTTTATGGAGTTGAACTGATTGTGCCGGATGTAGTTGTTTATATTATTGCTGTTTTTGTGGGTATTGCAACGGGTGTTGTGCAGTTTCTGTTGCTGTATAAGTTTGTGACCTCTGTTACCGGAGGCAAAGCCGGCAGTAAGACTGTGATTTTCGCAATTACTCAATTTTTGTTTCCGTTTGTGATACTGGTAATTTTCGCTTTTCTGCTTCCCAGCGGTCTTATGTGGCTGGGAATAGGTGCAGCAGCATCACTTGTAACATGTGCGGTAGTTAAGTTTGTCTTTATGACTAAGAAAAAAGATGTTCCGGATAAGAGTAAAAGAAAGAAAAAGAAGTAGGGGTCGCTATTTTGACAAACTGGATATTACTTGGTATTTCTGTTTTATTAATAGCTGCCGGTTATTTATGGCGGCGGAACATGTTGCAAAGTGATGAAAAAACTTCGCAACGTGGTGCAGAGACCGTTCAAAAACTGACAGAGAACAATCAACAGCAGGCTGAGGGTAGCCAAAAAAAAGTTGATAAACTCAAGAAACTCGGTGCTACAGGGTTAATTGTTGTTGGCGGCTATCTTTTTTTAACGAGGGTCATTAATATTATCTTCGGAGCCGAGCAAACCAGTCTTGATTTTTCGCTTTGGCCGGAGCGGGTAACGGTGCTTGGTTTCAGTCTTAGTTACACTATAATTTTCACATGGGTCGCAATGGCTATTCTTATTATCGGTGCAATAATAATTCGTTTAACTATTTTCAGACATCCGAAGGATATGCCGGGCGGTGCTCAAAATGTAATTGAATTGATTGTTGAATACGTCGGGAAATATACGAATGCACAGGCACATGGCACAGGTGAGTTTCTTTGTTCTTATATTTTAACTATCGGTTCGCTTTTAATTATGAGTGCATTTTTAGAACTTTTCAGGGTTCGACCACCTACTGCTGATATAACTATGACGTTTTCTCTTGCTTTTATGACGTTTATTTTTATCAACGCTTATGGTATAAAGAAGAAAGGTTTTCGCGGCAGATTAAAGTCGCTTGCTTCTCCGACTCCGCTTGTTTTCCCGTTTAGGGTCATTTCAGACTTTGCTATTCCGGTATCATTAGCCTGTCGTCTTTTCGGCAATATGCTCGGCGGTATGATTGTAATAGATTTGCTCTATACTGCACTCGGCAGCAATGCCGTTGCAATCCCGAGCGTGGCAGGCTTGTACTTTAATGCATTTCACCCGTTGATTCAAACTTACATCTTTGTAACCTTGACGTTGACGTTTATAAATGAAGCGATTGAATAAAAAACTGGAGGATTGTTTTTATGAACTATATTGGTATTGCTATGTGTTTGTTGTCTTGTGTGGCAGCAGCGATCGCTATGGGTTTTGCTACCGGTAAGGCAATGGACGCTATTGCACGGCAGCCGGAGGCTTCAGGCAAAATCAACGCATCGCTCCTGCTCGGTCTGGCTCTGACAGAGTCAGCAGCAATCTACGGCTTCGTAACCGCGTTGATTTTAATTTTCGCAGGACCAACCACAACCGCATAATAATCGGCGAGGTACGATTTAGATCTATGTTGGTCATTAGTTTTTCGCGTTTGGTCATTTCTCATTTTTCATTTATCATTTGTCATTTGAATTAAAGGGGTTGAGATTTTGGATTTTCATCCACAGGATGTAATAATCAGTCTCATAAATATTGTAGTATTATTTGTTTTATTGCGTCTTATTCTTTGGAAGCACGTTGTCCGTTTTCTTTCAGAGCGTGAGGGGCGTGTTCGCCGTGAAAAGGATGACGCGGAGCAGAAACGTTTGGATGCCGAGGCTCTTCATGATGAATATGATAAAAAAATCGGGGAAATCGAAGAACACGGACGTGAATTGATGCGTGATAATCAGGCTAAAGCTAATGCTGAAGCTGACAGAATCATTAAGGAAACACACGAAAAGGCAAGGGTAATAATCGACGAAGCAGAAGCCCGTATTGTGGAAGAGAAGGATCTGGCACTGGAAAATTCACGCGAGGAAATTACACAGCTGGCGACTGAAATGGCTTCCCGTATTCTTGCGCGTGAGGTTTCCGCTGACGATAATAAAAGTGTTGTTGATGAGTTTTTTAGGTAGGTATTGAAAATGGATAGACCGATTCTTATAGTCGCATCTACGCAGGATGAGAAGCTGATTGCTTCTATTCGTGATGGCTTTGAGAACAAGCTGGGTGATAAGCTTGATTTTGATGTTGTTGAGAGTAAGAAAATAACCGGCGGGTTTATTGCCGTTATTGACGGTAAGGTTTATGATGCGAGTTTTTCGTCAAGGCTTCATGAGCTTGGGCGGAAAATGGTCAGCCCTGTAGAGAGGACGAGCGATGTAGAGTCGTCGTTTTCTACCGTGGGTGCTCTTCTTAAGGAGCGTCTGATAGCAACCGAACCTGACCCGCTTGTTTATGATTACGGGATAGTTAAGAGCTACAGTGATGATATCGTGCATATTCAGGGGCTTCCAAATTGTCATTATGGAGAATTACTATCTTTTGAAGGCGGTGCGACCGGTCTTGCTCTTGATTTGGTACTCGGTGGTGTCGGAGCGGCTCTTTTGGGCGGTTCGGTTTCGACTACAAGCCTTGTTCGTACAACCGGTCATATCGCCGGAATATGTGTCGGTGAGGAATTGTTAGGGCGTGTTGTTGACCCGCTCGGCAAACCGCTCGACGGATTGGAATTAGACTGTACTAAATACCGCCCGATAGAGGCTCATGCGCCGACAATTATGCAACGCGGTGCGGTCAATACTCCGCTTGAAACAGGCATTATAGCTATTGACAGCATGATTCCTATAGGGCGAGGTCAGCGTGAGCTTATCATTGGTGACAGGCAGACCGGAAAAACTTCGATTGCTATGTCCGCTATTATGAATCAAAAGGATTCAGGTGTAATATGCGTCTATTGCGCTATCGGGCAAAAAACATCAACTGTTTCGGGTATTGTTCATACACTCAAATCCACCGGAGCGTTTAAGCACACAGTAGTTGTCGCCGCTATGGCGAGTGACACTGCTGCAATGCAGTATATTGCGCCTTATGCTGCCTGCGCGGTTGCTGAAGAATTTATGTATAACGGTCATGATGTACTTGTCGTTTATGATGATTTGTCAAAGCATGCCGTGGCATATAGAACGATGTCGCTTTTGCTTCGCCGTCCGTCAGGGCGTGAAGCTTACCCCGGAGATGTTTTTTACCTGCACAGTCGCTTGCTTGAACGTGCGGCTAAGCTGTCACCGGAGCTTGGCGGCGGGTCTATGACTGCTTTGCCGATTATTGAAACCATGGCAGGTGATATTTCCGCATATATCCCGACAAATGTAATCTCAATAACCGACGGGCAGATTTACTTGGAAACTGCAATGTTTAACGCCGGGCAGCGACCTGCTGTAAATGTCGGTCTTTCAGTATCACGTGTCGGACGTGCAGCACAACACAAGGCAATGCGGTCTGTTTCAGGTAGCTTGCGGCTGCAAATCGCACAGTACAGAGATATGGCGGTTTTTGCACAGTTTGGAGCAGATATCGACTCGGCGACATCATCGTTGCTGCGGCGCGGTGAGCGTTTGGTTCAGCTTTTAGTGCAGCCTTCGGAACGAAACTATACACTTGCGGAGCAAGTGATATTGCTGCTTGCGGCAGAGGATGGCAAATTTGACAGTTATGATTTGCACAAAATTAGTGCAGCAACTATTGATTTGCTTGAATTTGTGAGCAAAAACGGCGAGGATATTGTTGACAGTATCAACAAAACAGGCGAATTGACCGATGCGGACAAGGGAGGGTTAGAAGCCTTGTTTGAAAAGTTTTTCATCTCAACGTCATTCTGCGCGTCAGTCGCAGAATCCAAGCCGTAATTAAACTATATATCCGGGAAAACACCTGCACACAACGATAGATTCTGCGACTAACGCGCAGAATGACGAGTACGACGGAGTGATTTCTAATGCAGAAAGCAAATGAGATTCGTGAGCATATCTCCGCTATTGAGCAGACGCGGAAAATAACCGGTGCTATGGAAATGATCTCTTCAAACAGGATGAGGCAGGTCATGGGTCATATCGAGCATAACCGTGTATACATCACTTATATACGCCGGGCAATGAAAGAGATTCTTGCTTCATCACAGGATGTTACCCATCCGTTTCTATATGAACGTGAACGTCAGCACTGTACCTATGTTGTAATATCAAGTGACAAAGGTTTTTGCGGTGCTCATAATACAACAGTGCTTAACTATGCGATGGAGAAGTATCTGTCAAATCCCGGCTCCGGTCTCATAACTCTCGGGCTTACTGCCGAGGCATTTTTCCGCTCACATGATATCACCCCGGATATCACAATGCTGGGGATTGTTCAAGACCCCACATTGGAGAGGGTACGTGAGGTTGCCGGCGAGCTGACCGATATGTTTGAAAATGCGCAAACGGATGAAATACGTGTTATCTATACATCATTTTACGGGGAAACAAAAAGACAGCCTGTCGAAGCAAGGCTTTTACCTGTATTTTTGCATGATTATGGCGATATAAGAGATGCAGAGGTAATTGAAGGCATTATTTATCATCCATCGGCACAGACTGTTTTTGATTTAATGGTTCCGCAATTCATCATAGGGCTCTTATTCGGTATTATGGTTCAAGCATATGCAAGCGAGCATTTTGCTCGCATGACCGCCATGCGCTCGGCAACCTCAAACGCAAAAGACATGATTGATAAGCTAAAAACACAGTATAATTTGGCAAGACAAAGCGCAATAACAAACGAGCTTGCGGAAATAGCGGACGCTGCAGAAATCCTTAAAGGAGAGCAACAATATGACGGAGAGTATTGATAATAAAATGACAAATGATAAAGGACAAATGACAAATAAGAATAAAGAACAATCAATAGATGAGAGTGCTCCTGTTGAGAACAGTGATTCGTATGACGAGGCGGAGATTCCGGTTGAAGCAGGGATTACAGGTATTATTGTTAAGATAAGCGGGCCGGTTTTAGATGTCAGATTTGAGCATGGTGCTAATGAGCCTAAGCTTAATGATCTTCTTGCTACGGTGGATGGCAGACATATGGAGGTATCCGCTAATGTTGCACCGGGAGTTGTCAGATGTATTGCGCTTGACGCCACCGACGGGCTTTGCTGCGGCACGGAGGTTAAGACAACAGGGCATTCGATACGTGTCCCTGTCGGTCCTAAAGTTATCGGGCGTGTTGTCGATGTGCTTGGCAGACCGATTGACAACGGTCCCCCTATTGAGGATGCCCCTTTGTGGGATATTCACCGCAAGGCTCCCAAGTTTACTGATTTAACGCCTGTTGCAGAATTTTTTGAAACAGGAATAAAGGTCATTGACTTGCTAACACCGTATTCAAAGGGTGGTAAAGTAGGCTTGTTTGGGGGAGCAGGCGTTGGAAAAACCACGCTCATCATGGAACTAATCTATAATATCGCTACTGTACATGGCGGGTTTTCAGTCTTTGCCGGTGTCGGTGAGCGAAGCCGTGAAGGTTCGGAGCTTATTGCCGATATGAAAGCTTCGGGGGCTATCGGGAAAACCGCTCTTGTTTTCGGGCAAATGAACGAGCCACCCGGTTCACGTATGAGAGTAGGTCTTACAGGGCTTACAATGGCTGAGTATTTTCGTGACGAAATGAATCGTGATGTTTTGCTCTTTATCGACAATATTTACAGATATGTCCAAGCGGGCAACGAGGTTTCCGCTCTGCTCGGGCGTATGCCCTCTGCTGTCGGCTATCAACCGACACTTGCAGGAGAACTCGGCTCATTGGAAGAGCGCATTGTATCAACGAAAAACGGCTCGGTTACTTCAGTTCAGGCAATTTATGTGCCTGCCGACGACTTAACAGACCCCGCTCCCGCTACAATTTTCTCACACCTCGATGCAACAACTGTTTTGTCGAGAAGTGTTGCGGAAATCGGTGTTTATCCGGCTGTTTCCGCGCTTGAATCGTATTCTCGTATTCTCGAACCGTCAATAGTCGGCAAAGAACATTATGATACTGCACAAGGCGTTATCAATTGTTTGAATAGATACAAAGAACTGCGCGATATAATAGCGATTTTAGGTATGGATGAGCTAAGTGTTGATGACCGCAAGACTGTTTACAGAGCAAGAAAAATACAGCAGTTCCTGTCACAACCCTTCTCGGTCGCCGAAACCTTTACAGGCATGCAAGGCCGCTTTGTAGCACTAAAAGACACAATACGCTCCTTCGCCGCAATCCTGGGCGGCGACGTAGACAACTTGCCGGAAGCCGCATTCTTCCTGGTCGGAGATATAGACGAGGTTAAGGAAAAGGCGAAAACACTGTAGGGGCGATCGCCCTTTGTCAGGGGGACGGTTCTCCTGACAAACTATGTAGAAATTTCATCATATGTTGTCAAGAGAACCGTCCCCCTGACAATTTACGAAACCCAAAGGGTGATTTTATGGCAAAACTCTTTAACTTAAAAATACTTACACCCGAGCGTGCATTCTTCGACGGAGACGTCGAAGCCGTCACAGCCAACGCTCCTGACGGAAGCGTTATGGTGCTTGCCGACCATGCTCCTTTTATTATGCCTGTGAGTATTGGAAATATCGGCATTAAACAAAATGATAAATGGGATATGTCCGTAAATTCAGACGGGTTTATGGAAGTCCACCGTGACGGAGTGCTCATTTTTGTCCAAACCTGTGAACACCCCGAAGAAATTGACGAACGCAGGGCAATGGAAGCAAAAAAACGCGCAGAAGAACATCTGCGCCAAAAACAAAGCATGAGCGAATACAAACAATCAAAAATAGAACTCGCCCGAGCAATGGCACGCTTGCAGGTAGGGAGCAAGTTCAGCTCTCTTGAAACATAAGACAGTAAACCTGTCCCCGCGTCTTTGAATCAACTACGCACCAAAATACTCGTTTTTAACCATACGGGTTGCTGATGACTTTATTTCTTGCAGCATACTCTCTCTATTAAACCTGGTTATACCAATACGGTCTTTCGGTATCGCTCCCAGTTGGCGACACCATGCTTCCATCTCCATGAGACAGGGTATTGTCCCGTTTCCGCTGCCTCCTGCGGCCGCTATCATGTCTATGGCCTTATTTTTTGCCGCACTGCCTTTTTCTTCGTTAAATACTTCAAGGCGGCGGAATCGATCCATGAAATACTGCATTGCTTCGCTTGGTTGCCCAAAATAAACAGGCGTAACTAAAATGAGACCTTCTGAGGCGCGAATTTTCTCTTGAAGATCTGCTATTATGTCCTTTATGGTACATATTGCTGTTCCAAAGCATGATCCCCAGCCTTTATCGACGTTACCAAACACCAGTTTACTAGTGCCGCAAAGTTGACATGGGCGTAATTCCTCTGCACAAATGTCGATTATTACCGCTTCACCGCCGGCACTTGTAATGCCGTCATATGCTGCTTTTCCGCAATCCGTTGTCAACCCTTCTGTATTTGGACTTGCTGTGATGATGATGTACATGATTATCCCTCCCGAGGTCAAAAGTATGCGGGTCTTAGCGAGGTCCTAGGAACTTATCTCCATTCATGTGTATCATATGCTCCGGTAAACTGGCAATCCACACTTCTGTTTCCCAAGCCAATGATTCAGAAAATGATTTAAATATCTTAAAATCCGGAAATGCTGTTATATAAATCTTACCAGATGCTACGTTTTCCGTCATGGATTCTAACTCGATTACTCTCTTTGCATCGATGGGACCGACACTTGTGACAACCTCTATAAAGTATAGCCAGTCCTTTTTTGAGTTATATAAGACAACATCAGGCATTTTTTCATGTAATGTAATTGTAAAGCCGAGTTTATGTAACAATTCTGTATTTTTGTATAATGCTTTCTCTGCTGTATCTCCGAGGTAAAGACATTCGGAGTGCGGTGCAAATCGAGGTGCAAACTCTTCTAAAATACGTTTTTGCAATTCATTATGCTTGCCTGTTGAAAGCTCGTAATCTTCGCCATTTATCTTAACCGGATGCTTTGTCATTTTTTTCTTTGAAGTGTACAACTCTGCTAGTGTAGGTTGATTAGTTAAAAAATTATCTAAAAGACCTTCCCATTCTGAACTACCATAACTACGAACCAAATTTTGAAACTCCTCAGTTAATCTGTACATATAGTTCGGTGAGTTTGTCGCTTTACCATTATCTTCAATAATTACAGCATTTCGGAAATGGTGTAAAGCTTGCTTACGAAATGTTTCTCTACTATTGGGGGCATATTGAATTTGAAACTTTTCAGTTGTATGGTGCATTATGTCGAAAACTCGCATCCAATCATTTTTAGCAAAATCCCAGCCTATGTCATTTGATACATTACTCAATGCTAACAGTGTATAGCAGCATATATCACTTTGCTGAGAAAGCGGCATATCTAAAGATGAGAGTATGTCTCGTGCTTCATCTTTTCTATTCATATAAGACCTCCGAAAGAATCCTGTCGCAGCACATGGTAGTGTAATCCCCTGAATCCATTAACTGACGACCCATATATTCTAAATCATTGCGTGCCGGAAATGGTATTGTGTTCATTTCCGTTGCATTTACCTGTGTTGAACCATTTAATATTCTATAATACTTATCATATAGTGTAGAGTTTATAACGGCATATAACCCATATACCAGTTCTTCAGTCATTTCAGAGTTGTCGACAGTATCGATGAAATTAATTTTGTTTTGCGTGCTAATCATATTATATTCCGGATAATTTTTGGCAATATAAATCGCACTTTGTAATCGTCTGTGTTCTTCCTTTGAAGTAAACCTTTTTACAAACAAATAATTTCTATTATTTTGAATCATGCCCGGTAAATCATCTGTTATATACTCGTTTTCTTTTCCAATCGGAAAAACTACACGCCCATCCTTAATATGCTGTGAGTAGAATAGGGGGACTGTATTTTCCTCATTGCTATTGCGTAATAGTTCTTTGTTTCTAAAATCAACGGTTAACCCGGTTTTCATCTTCAAACCTATAGAAGTCATTGGCTTATTGAACTTGTTTACATTTTGCAGAACATCAACATCTTCTTGACTAGTGACCAAGTATACATACCGCTCATCTCCTGCAACAACTGTATCATATGGCACACTTACTTCGGTTATATTATTAAACTCTCTTGAACCGACAGATGCAGTAATTTTAATTAAATCCGGGGTTTTCTCGGTTTTTTTCACTTTAATTATCATTGTTTCCTGCAGTACACTATCACCATTAAACAAATCTTTCCGACTTGTGAATATGTGTATGTCAGTTATCTTTCCATGTGTAAGAAAGTAATCCCTAAAACGAGAGAAATATGCTCCTGATGTCCATGATCTCGGAATTATATACACCATTTCACCATCGTTTACCAGATTAAAAAGGCTCATAGACGCAAATAAGAAATAAATGTTCGGTGCACCATAACAGACACCCGGCATTGCCTTTGCTTCTACAGAATCCTTCCCAAGCTTATAATATGGCGGATTACCAATGATTATGTCATATTTCCTATGATTTTCTGTGCCGGTGAATTTACCACAAAAATCATCTGCCTGTGATAATAGGTAGTCATCCGTTATAAGTTCCGTTGTCAGTTTAATCTTTGATGCCTTTTCTAAAAATTCAAGGTTTTTTAAAAGCAATGGAGTGATAACACAACAGTTTTCATAGCACGTTAGTTTTATTTCCTTGACGTTCCTGTGGTATTTATTAATCCACTCTATTAATGCAGAAGAAAGTATTCCCGACCCGGCACCCGGATCTAATATTTTTATTATCTTTTTGTTCGGAATATCAAACATTTCTGCCATAAAAGTCGCAGCAGCTTTTGGTGTGAAAAACTGCCCGAACGATTTTCTAACATCTTTTGGCATTGACGCTATATATTCTTCTGTCTGTGAAATAATATAGTCTAACATACTTCTCTACCATATATAGAACTTTTATCTTTTCTCTTAATCCATTATATACTTTCTGTTGTGTATAAACAATAATAAATTTCAACCGTGCTTTTTTGGTGCAATCTAGTGACTTGCTGTTTAAATGATATATTAAAGTGTGTCCAAAAATACGGTCAGTCAACGGTTTTATGCAGAATGTTATTCAACGGGTATGTTCAGCAGTTAAAGAGTGCATTTGATTCTCATAAGCCCAACGGGCTATGAGAGGGTGGGCATCGGGGTCGCGTAGCGAGGGCGAGAAAAAGAAAAACGGAAGCGATAGTTCGCTTCCGCCCTTTGTGTTGGTGAATACTACTCTTCCTGAGGCGTCGCCGTCCATGTATTTTTGGCATATGTGAGCTAAACTTCCGTGTCGACATTTCACGCTGCTTGTTTTCTGCTTTTTGACATTACGTCGAAGATGACGGCGGCCAGTAGTACCGAGCCTTTTATTACACGCTGCAGGTTTACGTCCAGACCCATTATTGACATTCCCATGTCCAGCACGCCCATAAATATAGCACCGATAACGGCTCCGCCGACGCGTCCTATGCCGCCATACGCGGACGCGCCGCCGATGAAACACGCCCCTATAGCGTCAAGCTCGAATCCAACGCCTACCGTTGTTGTCGCTGCATTAAATCTGGCTACACAAACAAGCGCGGCAACAGCGGATAAGAAGCCCATATTAGTGTAAGCAAAGAACTTCATTCGTTTTGTGTTTATGCCGGAAAGCCGCGCGGCTTTTTCATTGCCGCCCATCGCATACAGATAACGTCCCGGGATGGTGTTCTGAGTAAAATAACTATAAATCATTACAATTGCTGCAAGCCATACGAGAAGTATCGGAATTCCTCTGTTTTCACCAAGCCGCGTAAACACAAACATTACGACGCCGCTTATTATGATGATCCTTGCCAGCATCGAATAGATGCTCTCAACTGTATACCCTTTGCGTTCCTTGCTGATGCGCGAGAAAATCTGGAGTCCAATAAATCCGACACAAACGACGACCGCTAAAGTAAGTGACAGGTTTTGGATGAAAGCCGGATCGCTTCCTGCACCGGGTATGAAGCTATTAAACAGTACTCTGTAGTTATCCGGAAACGGCGATATACTTTGCGCACCCAATATAAGCAACGCAATCCCCCTGAAAATGAGCATCCCCGCCAGCGTAGTGACAAACGGCGGTACGCGTAAGTAAGCTATCAAAAATGCCTGCCATGCACCGATTGCAGTCCCGGTGAGCAGACAGATTAGTATTGTCACGTAAACATTGACGCCCATGTCGACTATTAACACGCCTGCAATTGCAGAGACCAGAATGACGACACTGCCGACAGACAAGTCGATGTTTCCGCCTGTTAAAATACATAAGAGCATGCCGGTCGCCAAAATCACAACATATCCATTTTGACTGATGAGGTTGGTAAGGTGAAAAGGGGATAACAACATAGTGCCCCTGCCGGAAGACCTTATCAGCATCTCAAATAAAAGCATAACGACTATCAAGCCGATAAACATCGCGTTTTTGCTCAAGAAACTTTTTGCTTTCTCCATAGCTTCCTACGCTCCTTTACTGGATTGCAGTATTACTGCCATAATTGCTTCCTGGTTCGCTTCGCTGCGATCCATCTCGCCGACGATATTTCCTTCATTCATTATGTATATCCTGTCGCACATTCCCAATAACTCCGGCATATCGCTTGAAATGAGCAGCACCGACTTTCCTTGTGCCACAAGCTCGTTGATTATATTATAGATATCATATTTAGCGCCTACGTCGATACCGCGTGTCGGTTCGTCCAGAATCATAATTTCCGGCTCGGTAAACATCCATTTCGCCAGTAAGAGCTTTTGCTGGTTTCCGCCCGAAAGGCTGTCGGCGTGTTGTTCGATACTTGGCGCTTTGACGCCGAACCGCGTTTTATATTCCTCGGCGTACTTCATTTCTTTGTCCTTGTCGATACTATAGTGCATTTTGCTCGTTCGTGAAAGATTTGCCAGAGTCGTATTCAGGCGAAGCGTATCCGACAAAATCAGCCCGTCATTTTTTCTATCCTCAGTGACGTACGCAATCTTGCTGTTTATAGCACTCCGGATATTCCTGAAGCTGATACGTTTTCCGTTTAAGTACAGTTCACCGGTGATATGGGTGCCATAACTTTTACCGAAAATACTCATAGCCAGTTCCGTACGCCCCGCACCCATAAGACCACTTATCCCGACTACCTCGCCTTTTCGTAAATGGATGTTCACTTTATTGCACACCTTCCGCCCTATGTAGACAGGGTGAAATACTGTCCAATCCTTTACTTCCAGCGTAGTCTCGCCGATATTGCTCTCACGTGCCGGGAAACGCTCGTTTATCTCGCGCCCGACCATACCCTTTATTATACGTCCTTCGCTTATATCATCCTTGCCTTTTACGAGAGTTTCGATTGTTGCACCGTCACGTAATACAGTTATACTGTCCGCGACTTGCTCGACTTCATTGAGCTTGTGCGATATAAGGATCGACGTCATACCCTCGGACTTAAATCTGAGCAGCAGTATTAATAGATTTTGTGAATCCTCTTCATTAAGTGAAGCTGTCGGTTCGTCCAGAATAAGCAGGCGAACATTCTTTGCCAGTGCTTTTGCGATTTCTACAAGCTGCTGCTTACCGACGCCTATATCCTTCACTAATGTTTGCGGAGATTCATTGAGCCCCACTGTTTTCATAAATTCTTTCGCTTTGGTGAATGTTTCGCTCCAGTTGATTTTTACTGTACTGCCTCGTTCGTTACCAAGAAACATATTCTCCCCGATGGTCATGTAGGGAACAAGAGCCAACTCCTGATGGATTATTGCGATACCTTTTTTTTCACTATCCCTTATTCCGGAGAATCTGCACTCCTCGCCGTCGTAGATAATGGCTCCTTCGTACGCGCCGTACGGGTAAAGACCGCTCAGCACATTCATAAGCGTGGATTTTCCCGCTCCGTTCTCACCGACGATTGCATGAATCTCACCCGGTTGTACGCTGAAATTGACATTATCCAATGCCTTTGTACCGGGGAAAACCTTTGTTATATTCTCCATACGCAGTAAGGGCTCACTCATACCCATTCACCTGCCTTGCTGTAATAATGACGATTCATTTAAAGGATAAACCTCCCGTGACATACCTGTAAAGTATATCACGAGAGGTAATGTCATTGCTAGACTTGATTATAACTTTGCTTAATTATTATTTGAGTTATTATCCGATTTGATCCCTGGTGTAGTAACCTGAATCTATCAGAAGTGCTTCCCAATTGTTTATATCGGCAAATACCGGGACACTCAGGTTTGTCGGAATAACACCTGTGCCGTTGTCATAAGTTTCGCGGTCATTAATCGGCACTTCGGTACCTGCTACGATTGCTTTGACCATTGCAACTACGTTAGCGGCAAGTGTACGTGTGTCTTTAAATACGGACATCGCTTGATAACCTGCAATCATGTTCCTGACCGATACGATATCACAGTCCTGACCCGTTATGAGCGGGAAATTATCGGCTGTGAACCCGCCGCCTTGCAGCGCTGTTGTTACGCCTTGCGCTGTGGAGTCATTGGAGCACATGACAGCGTGAAGCGGAGTTCCGCCGGATGGTGCATAACCGTAAGTAGCAATCAGGTTCTCCATGCGAGCTTGTGCATTTGCGGGATCCCAGGCAACTGTTGCGACTTGCATTATGTCAGTCTCGCCGGATGGGCAATGTAGCGTGCCGTTGTCAAGATACTTCTGAAGTACTGACATTGCGCCGCCAAAGAAGAAGTGGATGTTGTTGTCGCCGGGGTCGCCTGTGAAGAACTCAATGTTGTACGGACCGCCGCCTGCGCTGAGATTCAGTGCATTTTCGAGGAAAGTACCCTGAAGCACGCCTACCTGGAAGTTGTCGAAAGTCGCATAATATGTGACTGCGTCTGTGTTCATAATCAAACGGTCATAAGCGATGACAGGTATGCCTGCTGCTTTGGCTTGTGCGAGCACTTCGGTCAGTGCAAAGCCGTCAATCGCGCAAATGACCAGAGCATCTACCCCTTGTGCGATCATGTTTTCCAGTTGCGCTATCTGGGTGGGGACATCATTTTCGCCGCCGTACTGAAGATCCACTTCAAATCCGGCTGCTTCAAATTGCTCTCTCATGTTGTCGCCATCCTGGACCCAACGCTGCAAGCTCATTGTTGGCAGCGAAATCCCGATCCTTGCTGCGCCGCTGCCGCTGCCGCCGTCACCGTCTGCGCAGGCTGCGACTACCGTAAGTAACATTGCGATTGCGAAAGTCAGTGCTAATACGCTTCTTAATGTTTTTTTCATAAAATCCTCCTAATAGTTTTCTTGTTTCAGTTTTCTTGTTCTTAGATATTTGCACGAGCAATTTTATCCGTGCATAATGATACAATAATGATAAGTAATTGTCAACATTTTTTATAGTAAATTCTTGCGGTGAATGTGCATAATCCTGTACATATTAATCGAATTAAGCCGTCCTGCAATGCATAATTAACAGCTTTATTATACTTTCATAGCAGTTTTTTTCGATGCGAATCCGAAAAATGGACCGCAGCTATTGCTGCAGTCCATTTTGTGTTGGCGAAAACCTATCTTCCCGGGACGTCGCCGTCCAAGTATTTTCGGCACAAGTGAGCTTAACTTCCGTGTTCGGAATGGGAACGGGTGGAACCTCACCGTAATAAACACCAACT
>WRDH01000052.1 GCA_009783555.1 Oscillospiraceae bacterium | reverse complement strand
TGTCCTGTAATCGGCTTAACTTTCTGTGCCTGCTTCAAGTCATTTTTTATGCTCATAAACTATTGCTCCTTCCTGTTAAAATGTATATAATAATAAAGCCGTGAATCCCCAAAAATGACATGGAAAAAACACGGACGAATATCCAAGATTATAGTTATTTTATCTTGTTTTTATAGGTTTTTGAGGTAAATACTGACTGCTTGTGTCTGCAAACCATTGCTATTACTAGCTTTTTCGTTAGTTCCTGTAAGAGTAGCCGTACCAAAACCAAATAATCCGAACCGCACCATACATCGTATTGGTGACGGTTTTGGATTTGCTATGGTAACCTATCATTTATAAATCTACTTCTTTACCGGGTTCAATGATAAGGCGATTGGGGGCTTCAAATTGCTCGGCCATTTCTCTGTCAAACAGTTCGCCGGGCTTTAAGTGTACGGGAACATTGTGTTTTGCTGCAATAAGAATAGCACATTCGGCGGCTTCAGTCAGATTCATATTATAAATCCCGTCGGCACATAAAAACGCATAATCAAGCTGCCTTGGAGCAAAGGTTGCCATTTGAGGGGTTTTTGATGTATCCCCGCTGAAGTAGAGCTTTTTGCCATCAACTGTGACAATAAATCCAACACTGTCTTCGGGTGTATGCCCTTTATTATAACCCGCTTCCACTGCTTCAATATGTACACCTTTAATATTGAAGCTATTATGCTTTCCGCCTTCGAGTGCTTCTTTTTCTGTGATTACGGTACAATCCGGTTTTTGCGTTATCAGACCTAATTCATTATGGTCTTGATGCTGATGAGTAATAAGGACAATGTCTGCGGGAACATCGTAGCCTTCTCCGGTGAACGGGTCGATATAAATAACAATACCGCTGTCTGATTTCAAGCGGAAACTTCCGTGTCCCTGATAAAAAATCTTTGCCATAACGTAATCCCTCGTCTTTCTAAATCCTAAGTTTTACAGAAGCTTATTTACAACGGGTGATTGGAACTGTAAAAGTAAAATCAGAACCTATACCGGGTTCGGATACCACTGTGATTGTACCACCCATTGTTTCTATAGTGTATTTTGATATAGTTAAACCGATGCCTACCCCTTGATGCCTGCGTGTGTAACTGCCGTCGCCTTGTTCAAAAATGTCAAAAATTATATCTAAGACTTCCGGAGACATACCAATTCCGTTGTCAATTATTGACACACCAAGTCTAATTCTCTCACCTGTCTCTTCGAGCATGTATAGCTTTAACGTTATTTCACCTTTTTCATGCGAAAACTTTGATGCATTTGTCAATAAATGGAAAATTACTTTTTCAATGCTCTTTTCATCTGCAATAATTTCTTTTGGCAAAGCTTCGTCGCATTCTATATTGAGTGTCTGTTGCTTTCTGTTTAAGTATGGTTCTATCCGGCTTTTTAGATTATTTATTAACGCAGCCGGTTGAAATGCTTTCTCGATGAGCGTGTGGGCACCGGTTGATACTTCAAGCAAATTAGTAATAAGCCGTAATAAATGACATGAATTGTCATATATCTCAACTATGCAGCTTTTTATGTTTTCAACATCTTCAGATGATTTCACTATCTGCGACATTCCCATAATTGCATTCATTGGAGTAAGTAGTTCATGGCTCATTCTTGAGAGAAATTCACCTTTTGCTCTGTTTGCGGAATTTGCTTGTTCCAATGCCACTTCCAGATTAGCTTGCATATCTTGCAAATCTTTGATTAATAAATAGCGATCATTAACATCATGCATAATCCCCAATAAACCAAAGACTTCATCTTCACCATCAACATTTTTTCTTATTAGCGGCGTTTTAATTAAGTCATAGAAACGGTCAGAACCGTTGTATGTCAGCGATACTCCTTCTTGTATAATTGTTTTTCCCTCGTTTATTACAATTGTATCAACATCTGCGTAGTTCTTTACAATGTCGAGACCTTGTTCAGTTATTTCGGCAAAAGTTTTCCCGATAATCTCATCTTTATTACGAGAAATAAATATTTCAAATGATTTATTACATTCGATATATCTTCTTTCCAAGTCCTTACAAAACACCGAATCCGGCATAGCGTTAAACATGGCACTGAGTATAAGGTTACTGTCATTCATTCTTTACTGTTTTCTCCTATATGTCATAGTATCAGGTAACTACAAAAATAACACCGTTATCCGAGTATACATAAATATACCATTAATAACAAGTGATTTTAACCATTTTTTTAGTCGTCTGTTAGCGAAGTTGCCGTAAATGAAACCATGTTGATCTGATATTATATCTTATCCGGGTTGAAGATGAATGCAGTAAATCTGTCAGAAAAAGTGTCAGCGGAGTGTTGATATCACTAAAAAAGTCAATTATCGCGTTAAGATAAGCAAATGCCAATCTATCCAGATACTCATCGTCCATTAGTTTTGTACGATCCGCAGTGTTTGTGTGATGCCCGTTTTCGACAAGCACCGCGGGTAAATTATGTTCTCTGATTACAAAAAAATTTGCAGGGCTGACCGTTTGTCTTTGTATTCCGGTTTCATGGATATAGTCAAGAAGAATTTCACTAAACTCTATGCTTCGCTCTACATGCGAGTAATTTGAATAATAATCCGACAATCGCGGATGTTCATTTGAAATATGAAAAACATCTGCACCGTGAACTGCAGTGTTTATAGGTATGGCAGTAGCATTTGAATGAAGAGAAATAAATAAAAAATTGTCTGCTATAACCGGGTTTGACTGCAGTTCGAAAATCCGCTCTAAATCCGGATGAATTGGTTCTGACGGGGAAAACGGAGTATTAAAAAAGAAAGATTCATATGCTTGTGGATTTTTGATAATCAAACCCATGATATTAATTAGTCTGTCGATTTCGATAAGTGTTCCCAGAATACTGTCAAAACCGGAAGAATTTTGTTCCACAGTTCTTTTTAGCGCATCTAATGACCAAATATTAGCCATAGCCACACGCGCTGAAAGCAGAACATTAGCGGGTGTCGAACGAGTCAAATGAACAGTAGCACCATGAGCCTCTAAAAGAGGTTTTATTTTATGGGCAAGAGCAAGCATTGCAGCCTGTTCATCATACCCTCGAAAAAAATTCGTCGTCTCAACACCATGCCCCGCATCAAGGATTACTACCTTGCCATACAACACATTGGCGTTTGAAGCAAAAACGGGAATATTGAATGAAGATAATAGAATTATGATTAAAAGGAACACTATTACTTTACGATACATTTTTTTCTCCACAAGTTTATTATAAGACTTTTATTATATCTTCCAAAGTTTAACTTTTTATTAACAGTATATATCAATCGGAACATTTCACACAAGTACACTGTCTAAAGTTATGTAAACACTCAATAAGCAATAGCAATTGTTAATCATACACTTTACACTTGCTAAATATAATGAAAGGGAGGGTGATTTACATGAAACGTAAAATACATAAAATAACAGCAATCGCAATTATCTTAGCATTATCACTAAGTTTGAGCGGCATAGCCTTAGGGACGGATTATCAACCTCCTTCTTTTACGACACAGCCGAACAGCCAATCAGTAATTGCAGGACGGGATGTCATCTTAACAGTTGCAGTTGATGGCACACCAAGCCCGACTCTGCAATGGCAGATATCGGTCAATGCAGGACAAACATGGAGCAACATCGAAGGACAAACAGGTACAACGCTGCGCCTTGGTACTGTGGCTCTCAATCAAAACGGACATCAATACAGGGTTGTTGCAACAAACAGTGTATCTGAAGTTTTCTCAAATGTTGCTACACTCATGGTAAATGATGTTACAAACGCACAAAGGCCTGTAATCGTAAATGAACCCGGAAATGCAACGGTTACTCTTAATACCCCCGCCACCCTATCTGTTACTGCCGAAATCACAGACGGCGGAATCCTTAGTTACCAATGGTTCAGTAACACGGAAAACCGCAATACCGGCGGCACCTTGATACAGGGAGCCACCTCCAGAACCTTCACTCCCCCTACCACTCGCGAAGGAACTGTTTATTACTATGCTGTAGTCACAAACACGAACAACAATGTATCAAACAGCATTACAGCAAACGTTGTCAGCAGCACAGCCAGAGTTACGGTAAATCAACTGGTCAATGCTCAAGTACCGTACATCGCTAACCAGCCCGGGAGTGATATTATAACAATCGGCGGAAGCTCATTGCTTTCGGTAACCGCTCGAATCACCGATAACGGAACGCTCAGCTACCAATGGTTCAGAAACGATACTAACAGCAACACAGGTGGAACGGCAATCAACGGTGAAACCGGAGCTACCTTTGCGCCGCCGACAAGTGCTTTGGGGGTAAGATATTATTATGTTATTATTACAAATACTAATAATAATGTTAATGGCAGAACAACCGCTTCCATTACAAGTGATGTTGTCCCGGTTTCAGTTATAACAACACCGGATGCACCAGCCAATCTCGACACGATCGTCAGCGATAATCAAGTGGAACTTATTTGGAACGCTCCCGAAAACGATGGCGGCAATGATATAATCGGATATCAGGTATCAGATAACGTTGTCACACTTTGGATTGAAGCTAATGGAACATATTCACATACATTTACCGGTCTCAACAGTGATACGGAATATACCTTTATGGTACGTGCCGTCAATGCTGCCGGTACCGGCGAGGTCGCAACAATCAGAGCTCTGACGCCTGAGGAAGAAGTCATATTTGTAACAGGCGTCTCTCTGGACAGAGATGCATTATACCTCCTTGTTGACGAGTATGAAGTATTAATAGCAAATATATATCCCGAAAATGCTGATGTTACAACAGTGAGATGGTCATCAAGCGACACATCTGTCGCTACAGTTGACAGACATGGCGTAGTTACTGCAGTTGCACCCGGCACAGCAATAATCACCGTTACCACACTTGACGGCAGTCACACAGCAGACAGCACCGTATATGTGGCAAGTACCGGCAATGACAACCTGTTTCTCTGGATTGGCTTAGGAGCACTGGCACCGCTCGGAACGGGTACAGGTATATTCTTCTGGAGAAGGAGTAAGAAAGCGAAATAAGGTTAAAGACAACCCCCGGCTCTATGAGCCACCCCCTTCCTCGGAAGGGGGCTTTTTATTAACTAAGATTCACCCAGCAAAATCCTCACTGCTTCAACGGCTGTTTTTATAGCAAGGGTTGTGTCGTGAACTTCCGGATTGCTCAGACCTTTGGCAGCGCGTTCCTGATTCCACACAGTACTTAGTACGCAGCCTGATCTTACTCTCAAAACCTGAGCGACAATATAGAGAGTTGAGCTTTCCATCTCCGATGCTAAACATCCTGCTTTTATCCAGGCTCTCCAATTTTTTTGTAAATCCTCCCCTACAGGCATTCTGTCGGGAGAGTGCTGACCGTAGAAGGAGTCCTTGCATTGGACGACACCTGCATGCCATGTTACTCCGATGTTTTTTGCACCTTAAACAAGTGCGTTTGTGACAGTGAGGTCTGCAATCGCAGGAAATTCGATGGGGACATATTCCCTGCTTGTTCCTTCTTGTCTTATAGCACCTGTCGCTATTACGACATCGCCGCCAATAACATTCTCAGCCATTCCGCCGCATGTTCCAATGCGGATAAAGGTATGTACGCCTGTTTGGGCGAGTTCTTCAACAGCAATAGCCGTTGACGGGCCTCCCATTCCTGTTGACATGACCATTACTGTTTTGCCTTCCAGTTCACCAAGCCATGTTGTATACTCCCTGTTTTGACAATAAAATCGCGGATTGTCTAAATATCCTGCAATTTTTTCGACCCTTCCCGGATCACCCGGCAGCAAGACATACCCTGCACCATGATCATCGCCGAAACCTATGTGGTATAAAGCTTCCATATGGTTATTTCTCCAGACTTTTAGTAATACTGAAATACTACCACTGCTTGTTAAAAATGGCAATTGAAATATCAGGTGTTTCGCAATAAAATTCTACCCATGGTTTTTTGTAACTATTCTTCACCTAAATTAACCTTTTTTTTAACTTTATTATCTTGACACAAAAGTTACAGAAAGGTACAATATTCTGAAGCTTGTTTACAAGACTCTGTGAACTTTCGTCATCTACGGGACAAATAATCTTAATAGTGATTTTGCCCGTTTATGAAATATATTTTTGGAGGTTATACTTATATGAAGAAAATTTTAGCCCTTGTATTAGCTGCCATATTTTTGACAGCGATGGTTGCTGCTTGCGCAGACGGAAACGGCGCAGGCTCAGATGCCTCGGACGACATTAAAGTTGCTCTGGTAGCACATGGTCCCGAATCTATCCAATTCGACGGCTCTTTTAACGAAGGTTCATGGAATGGCATACTCAGCTTTCTGAGAGACCAGGGTCTCGACCCTGCTGAGCATGCAAACTTTTTCCAGGCACATGCAGCAGACAATGACGCACGTGTTGATGTTATGACTGATGCAATTTCATGGGGAGCAGACATACTGATCCTTCCGGGCTTCCACTTTGCAGCATCTGTACACACTGCTGCAGGGTTGTTCCCGGACACAAAGTTTGTCGTTCTTGACACACGTCCCGATCCCGGTCCGACAGCCGCAAACACAGTATCTATCCTTTACGCAGAACAGCAATCAGGCTTCTTAGCAGGATATGCAGTTGTTATGGACGGCTTCAGAGACCTTGGATTTATGGGCGGCGTGGCCGTTCCTGCTGTTGTCCGTTTCGGGCATGGCTTCATTGAGGGTGCTGAGTTTGCAGCAAATGAACTCGGTCTTGCAGCCGGTGAAGTAACAATCAACTACCACTACATCGGCGGATTTGCACCGGATCCGGGTGTCACAACAATGGCAGGCTCCTGGTATGCAGGCGGAACAGAAGTCATTTTCGCAGCAGCAGGCGGTGCGGGATTCTCAGTAATAACTGCGGCAGAAGATGCAAACACTTGGGTAGTAGGGGTTGACGTTGACCAATCGGGTGCATCCCCTCGCGTAATCACCTCTGCAATGAAAGCACTTGCTGTATCGGTTAATGATATGCTGACCGAATTCGTTGGCGGAACATTTCGCGGCGGTAGTGATTTAGTGTATGATGCAGCCGTTAACGGTGTAGCACTTCCGATGAGTTCTTCAAGATTTTCAAATTTCACGGAAGCACAGTACAATGCTATTTACGCACAACTGGCTAATGGAAGCATCGTGGTTTCTACAACACTGCCTCCGGAAGGCGGCTCGACAAATCCAAACGATTTAATTACCATTACTGACGTCACAGTAAACTTCATTAGCTAATCAGAGACAACGCGGGAAACTGTTAATTTTAGCAGTTTCCCGCACTCCCATGTTACAAAAAAAATAAAACAGCAGTGAATAAGAGGCAACGTGTATTATGTATATTGTTGAAATGCGGAACATCACGAAACTATTTCCGGGTATTATCGCAAACGATGACATAACCCTGCAACTACGGAAAGGTGAGATCCATGCACTTTTAGGGGAAAACGGCGCAGGTAAATCAACTCTTATGAGTGTCCTATTTGGTCTATATACTGCCGAATCCGGAGAAATATATAAAAATGAAGAAAAAATAAGCATAACAGGGCCAAATGACGCCACAAGATATGGTATAGGAATGGTGCACCAGCATTTTAAGCTTGTGCACAACTTTACTGTACTGGAAAACATTGTATTAGGCGTTGAGACAACGAAATACGGGATACTCAGCATGGATGAAGCTCGAAGCAGAGTTGTTTCACTTTCAGAAAAATACGGGCTCAGTGTAGACCCTGATGCGCTTATATCAAATATTACCGTCGGTATGCAGCAACGTGTAGAAATACTGAAAATGCTGTACCGCGAAAATGAAATACTTATTTTTGATGAACCGACTGCGGTGCTGACACCGCAAGAAATAGATGAGCTGATGAGTATTATGAAGGAACTGATATCCGAAGGGAAGTCGATACTCTTTATAACTCATAAGCTTGACGAAATTAAACGCGTAGCAGACAGATGTACCGTTCTGCGTAAAGGCAAATTAATCGGAACAGTTGATGTAGAATCCACTGATGTGGAAACACTGTCGGAAATGATGGTAGGCAGAAAAGTCAGCCGCGTGGTTGAAAAACCTGTAATTGAACCCGGTGACGTAGTTATGGCGGTGAGAAACTTAACCGTTAAAAGCAAAGCCCACCACAAAACTGTTGTCAGTAATGTTTCATTCAATGTCCGTGCTGGAGAGATAGTCTGTATCGCCGGCATTGACGGAAACGGGCAATCGGAGCTGGTTTATGCAATCACCGGTATAGAGCCAGCCGACAGCGGAACTGTAAACCTTTGCGGTAAGGACATTACTCATGTACCTATAAGAACGCGCAGCAAGGCAGGTATTTCTCACATCCCGGAGGACAGACACCGTCATGGTCTGATTCTCGATTATAGTCTTGCATACAACGAGATACTAGAGAAGTATTACACACCGCAGTTCCAAAATTTCGGTTTTCTGCGATTTAACGAAATTTACAGTTACAGCGATATGCTTATAGAAAAATACGACATCCGCAGCGGCGAAGGGTCACATACACCCACAAGGAGCTTATCGGGCGGCAATCAGCAAAAGGCAATTGTCGCAAGAGAGCTTGATATGAATCCTAAACTGCTCGTAGCAGTACAGCCGACAAGAGGATTGGATGTCGGTGCTATTGAGTATATTCACGCACAGATCGTAAAAGCCCGCAGTAGCGGTGCCGGAGTTCTTTTAGTATCTTTGGAACTTGACGAGGTTATGAACGTCAGTGACCGCATACTGGTTATGTATGAAGGGGAGATTGTTGCAGATGTCGACCCTAAAAATGTAACATTCGCGGAGCTTGGACTGTATATGTCCGGAGCAAAAAGAGATGAGGTGGTTGTATGAAACGTGATGGTTTGCTAAGCTTTTTATCCACCCTCGTTGTCATAATTGCCGGTCTTGCTATAGGGCTGATTGTTCTGTTGGTCAGTGATGTCGAGCGTGCATTCCCGGCGTTTTGGACAATGCTGTCATTCGGGTCACGTTCTATGCGGAATATTGGCGATGTTCTGTTAGGTGCAACCCCTATCATACTGACAGGTTTATCAGTTACTTTTGCTTTCAAAACCGGGTTATTTAATATAGGTGCTGCCGGTCAGTTTGCTTTTGGCGGCTTTGTCGCAATCTATATCGGTGTACAGTTTACATTCTTACCCCCGGCACTACGCATCATTTGCTCAATTCTGGGAGCGGCATTAGCAGGAGCCGTATGGGGAGCGATTCCGGGACTGCTAAAGGCCTACCGCAATGTACATGAGGTTATCACCTCTATAATGACAAACTATATAGGGATGTACTTGATAAGCTACACTATCCAAAACACAATATTCGATTTAGGCCGGACTACTACTGTACTTCTCCCCGATGATTCCAACTTGCCAACTCTGGGACTGGATGTGATTTTTAGAGAGCCTTTAGGCACCGGATACAGGTCTTCTGCTGTCAATGCCGGTATTGTAATTGCCATTTTGATTGCGGTTCTTGTCTACATTATTTTAGACAAAACAAAATTCGGATATGAGCTTAAAGCCTGCGGCTTTAATAAAGACGCTGCAAAGTATGCAGGTATAAATCAAAATACTAATATTGTCCGCTCCATGATGATATGCGGAGCTATTGCCGGTGTTGGCGGAGCACTTAACTTTATGAACGGCACGGGTCTTTCCATGAATGCTATGCCGGTGTTGGCAGCAGAAGGGTTTACGGGTATTTCTGTGGCATTTCTCGGGCTAACAAATCCAATTGGTGTAATTTTCTCCGGGATATTTGTTTCATATCTGTTTTTAGGCGGAGCTCGAATGCAACCTTTCGGGTTTTCTCTGGAGCTTGTACAAATCGTAATCTCCGTGATAATTTACTTCTGCGCCTTTGTACTTTTGGTTAAGAACAATCTCGGCACGTTATTCTTTAAAAGAAAGGAGTAATAGAATATGGATATGTTTTATTTCATACTTCAAAATACGATGTTTTTTATGATTCCTCTTTTGATTGTCGCATTGGGTGGTATGTTTTCGGAGAGATCCGGCGTTGTAAATATAGCCCTTGAAGGTAAGATGGTAATGGGCGCATTTACCGGTGTATTGTTCTTGAATATTTTTCAAAATCCCGAAAGAGTGACGGATCATGGGATTTTACTGCTCGCGCTGCTGGTAGCAATGATAACAGGGATAGTTATTGCATTGCTGCACGCATTCGCGGCAATCAACCTGAAAGCAAATCAAATCATAAGCGGTATTGCTATAAACATGTTTGCTCCGGCTTTTGCGATTTATGTCGCGGTATTTTATTTACATGAGCAGCACGTCCCCTTTATTAATCAATTTAGGATCGCTAGTGTCCCCTTGTTAGGTGATATACCGATTCTCGGACCTCTGCTCTTTCAACGAACTTACATTACAACGTATTTAGGTTTTCTAATCTTCGGTATTTCGGCTTTTGTTTTGTATAAAACAAAGTTTGGGCTGCGATTGCGTGCCTGTGGTGAACATCCGCAAGCAGCAGATTCCGTCGGTGTCAATGTTGCTAAAGTCCGGTATGCAGGAGTCCTGATTTCCGGAGCTCTGGCGGGAATGGGCGGTCTTATTTGGATTATTCCAATTTCCACCCGCTTCGGCGGCTCTGTAGCAGGGTATGGGTTCTTAGCTCTTGCTGTATTAATTTTTGGTGCATGGAAGCCAAAGAGAATTCTGTTCGCTGCTTTCTTCTTTGGAATTATGCAAACTGTCGCCAATAGCTTTACCGGCATACCATTTCTTCTAAACTTAGGTATACCGGCGTCGTTCTACAATATGGCTCCTTATATCGCTACATTGATATTGCTTGCGTTTACATCAAAAAATACACAAGCTCCAAAGGCAGTCGGTCAACCGTATGATAAGGGGCAACGTTAATAACCTTCGCTTTTTCCTTCTTTCAGGATTTTTACAGCAGAGCTGGTTCCAAGACGGCTGCAGCCTGCTTCCAGAAATGCGATCATATCCTCTCTTGTGCGGATGCCCCCGGCAGCTTTCATTTTTACATCAGGACCTATGTGCGCTTTGAAGAGGTTGATGTCTTCAAGCGTTGCTCCTGCCGTGCCAAATCCTGTTGATGTTTTTATGTAGTCTGCTCCTGCTTCGGTTACTGCTTTGCAAAGGTTGATTTTTTCAGTTTCTGTTAGATAGCAGGTCTCTATAATTACTTTTAGGATTCTCATCCCTACAATCTGCTTAAGAACTTGTATTTCGGTTTTGATAGCTTCAAAATTGTTGTTTTTGGCATCCGTAATGTTAATGACCATATCAATTTCATCTGCCCCGCTTTCCACAGCCGCCTGTGTTGCAAGTGCTTTTGTCGCAAGAACATCGTAACCGAGCGGAAAACCGATAGTTGTGCATATAACAATATCTGGAAATGTTTCCCGCACGAGCTTAACATAACAGGGCGGTATACAGACCGATGCGGTTTTATACATGATTGCTTCGTTACATAGTTTTTGTATCTCACTCCATGCTGCTGTCGGTGCCAGTAATGTGTGGTCTACGTGACTTAAAATGTAATTATCATCCATAATAATTCTCCCTCGATCGTAATATTAATTATAGTAAAATATCAACATATTGTGTGCAGGATACCATATATTTATTGTTTCTGCAACAATATGTTGATATTTTCCGCTGCGGGATAAGGGTGTTGACAATTAGGATACAATGTGTTACAATTCAGTTACAAATTTCTGACAGGAGTATTTATTTATGGCTGCTGCAGCAAAAGGGAAAAAACTGCCTTTGGAGTATAAGGGGCATCCTTTAAGAAGAAAAGATAATATTATTTATTACGGAAGTATGTCGGATAAGTATATTATTATGCTCCAGGTAACAGAAACAAAAGCACTGGATGACTTAAACATGGCTTCACGAGTTCATGTACAACTGCAATATACCGACCCGGATTTAAAATCGCGCGACAGGGTTGTTAAAAAAAGTGACAAAACCAGCTTATATGAGGCAATGGATGTTGCCGCTGTCTGGCTGGAAAGAGCATTGGCCGCAGGCTGATACCACGAAACTACTCCTGTTTACTCCCCCCTATCACACCCGTCTGAGGGCAAGCGTTTCAGGTAACAGACGTCTTGCATAGTTACTGACCGAAAGGATTTGACCTATGAAACTCGCAAAGAAACTTATTGTAACCTTATTACTTATTGTTACTATTGCATCGATGCTCCCCCTATCAGCATCCGCAAGCGGTACTATCGCTTGGGGTGCCGCGAATGTAGGCGGTACGAATGTGCGAATTCGTTCGGGACCGGGGCTTGACCATTCGGTTCTTACACATGCAAACCGCGATGATATAGTTGTAATTATTGAACGCACCAACAGTGAATGGCATAAAGTCAATTTCCACGGCACAATAGGTTATATGAATGTGACATTTCTTGAGCGTATCCGTGAAGCCGCGAATTTTAATAAAAGCGGAGCTATTACGGGAAGTGTCGTAAATATGCGTGCAAGACCCAGTACTTCAAGCAGTGTGCTGGCATCACATCGGGAAGGCACGGTAATGAACATTATCGGAATTAACAACGGTTGGTATAAGGTCGAGCATGGAAATCATACCGGATATGTACGTTCAGACCTTATGGCTATTATTTCCCGCACAGAAGCTGCTGCACCCGGAAGCACACAGGTAACGTCGACCGGATCTGCGCCTAACCCGAATCGTGCATTAGGTCAACAGATTGCAGATTATGCAGTCAGTTATGTTGGTCACAGATATGTCTGGGCCGGTTCTTCTCCTTCTACCGGATTTGATTGTTCGGGTCTTGTCTCATATGTTATGCGGCAGTTTGGTGTACGATTAACCAGATCAGCATCGGGGCAGTATAGGGATAATGGTACTCATATAGACAGATCGGAGCTGGTACCCGGAGATTTGGTCTTCTTTTCAAATAACGGTCACAGTGTAACGCATGTCGGCATTTACATCGGAGACGGCAGATTTGTACATGCATCCGGCACTGATGTTGGTGTAATTATAACCAGCCTTAGCAGTCCAAGCAGAGTAAGAACATGGTTTGGTGCTAAACGTGTAGTTTAACCGGTTTGTATAGAAATTTAAGACAACCCCCGGCTCTGCGAGCCACCCCCTTCCATGGAAGGGGGCTTTTTTAGTAATTGATCAGAGGAAATCCATTGAGCAATTACTTTTCAGTCAGTTTTCAATCAATGTTCAGCTAAAGTTCAGACAACGGGCTTATAGTGTAATCAATGACACATGTGGAATATCCGTGACGGACGGGAAAAAAATTAACAAACATTAATTATAACGGCAGTAAAAGAAAGGAGTTTCCAAAATGACAAAAATAATGATTTTTTTGAAGAGAAACATTAAAGTAGTTATAATAACAGGGATATCAGTATTCGTAATCGCAGGATTGTCAACAGCTCTTATAGTTACAAACGTTGCTTCTGCAAGAGGCAGAGACGGAGGTAGAGACAGAAACCGAGTAAGGGTTGAGCTTACTGAAGAGCAAATTGCGGAAAGAGAAGAACACGCACGTGAGCGGCTGCAGCAGCGTCTTGATGACGGTAGAATAACTCAGGATGAGTTTAATGAAAGAATCGCAGCAATAGACAGTGGTGAATATCAGTTCTCCGGCAGAAGCGGTCGAAGCAGAGATAGAAACGTTGAACGCGCAGAACTCACAGATGATCAAAGAGCAGAGCGACTTGCAAATGCAAAAGAACGGCTTGAGCAACGTCTTGCCGACGGAAGTATTACTCAAGAGGAATATGATGAAAAATTAGCGGGTCTTGAAAGCGGCGAATATCCATTCTCATCAAGAGACAGGCGAGGCAGTAGAAACAGAGAAGAGAAATCTGAAGAGAATAACTAAATGCTATCCGGGGCTTGCTTCTATGCAAGCCCTTGGGTTTAGCTTCCAAGCAAGCCCCTAATATGTTATGATAAGATAATAATTACTTCATTGGAGATTTTAGGATGCCAAAAATTCTTATATGTGATGATGAACCGGGGTTACGTGCTGTTATAAGAAAGTATGCGGAGTTTGAGGGACACGAAGTCGTGGAAGCCGATGATGGAATCTATGCGATTGAAGCATGCAGAGGCGAAAACTTCGATGTTATCGTTATGGACATAATGATGCCGGTGATGGACGGTTTTTCAGCAGTCAAAAAAATCCGTGAGTTTTCCGATGTGCCTGTGATAATGCTCTCGGCAAGGGGTGAAGAGTATGACAAGGTGCTGGCTTTTGAGCTTGGAGTGGATGATTATGTCGTTAAACCATTTTCCTCAAAGGAGCTTATGCTCCGTATAGCTGCAATATTAAAACGGACAGGCAAAGGGGCGGAACAAAATAAACATGTAGTTTTCGAAAAAGATGAGTTTCTTGCGGATATGACGGCACATAAAGTCACGATTAGCGGTAAACAAATAGATTTATCCCCTAAACTATATGACTTACTCTTTTTACTAATAAGAAACAAAGGTATCGCTTTATCAAGAGAAAAAATCCTGACCGAGGTCTGGGGTTTTGACTATTTCGGAGATGACAGGACTCTGGATACACATATGAAGTTATTGCGAAAAGCACTTGGACAATACGGACGCTTAGTTAAGACACTGCGGGGTTTGGGATACAGATTTGAAGAGAATTGAGGAACAAGGGGTTGAGCAAATTCTTAAGTAAGATAAAATTAAAGTGGAGAATTTTCGGGTTTTTATTAGGCTTTTGTATTCTTTTGCTTATAATTCTTTGGTTGTTCCAAATAGCCCTTTTGGATGAGTTTTACAGACGTATACGCATAGCAGAGACCAGAAGCGACGTAGCTGTTATCGTTGAGCATTTATACGATGATGATATTGAAGAAATTGTCGCGGAACTCTCCCGAGCCGGTGATTTCATTGCGGATATAGTAGACTTTGACGGTGTCAGTTTACTGAACCGTTCCCGCCCGAACATACGCCATGAGCATGAAAACATCGGTCTTATTGCTTCCGCACAAAGAAGCGGTGGAGAGTTTTTTCAGTTTAACTTCACACATTCAGGAAGCGGAAGGTCCTCAAATCAATCAGAACAATCGTCTGAAAATCAATCCAACAATCGACCTGACCGGGAGCCGTCTTCAGGACAGTCCGGGAGGCAGCAAGGCAGTCAATCCTCCTCAAGAAGAAATCGGAGCAGACGAATGAATGACCGCGATAATGTTGAGTCATTTGTATATGTACGGCTTGCCGAAGACAGAGCCGTCATAATAAATGCGGTACTAACCCCTGTTTTTGCAACAACCACTACCCTGCTCTACCAGTTTTACGCGATTTCGGCAATTATGATATTACTTTCGGCTGTTCTTGCCATTATTATCGCCAAGAGGATTTCCAAGCCTATCGAGGTTATTAATTCCTCCGCAAAGAACTTGGCGAAGGGTAACTATGATACAAGGTTTACCGGTAAGGGTTTTTCCGAAATTGTCGATCTTTCAGAAACTCTCAATACTACCGCAGTTGAGCTTGGGCGAGCGGAGGCTTTGCGTCGTGAACTGCTTGCGAATGTTTCGCATGATTTACGGACGCCGATTTCACTGATTTACAGCTACTCGGAAATGATGCATGATTTTCCTGAAGATATTACACCGGAACAAACAGAAGTCATCATGGAAGAAACAAAACGTCTGACAGGTTTATTAAATGATGTTTTAGATATATCAAAGCTTGAAGCAGGCATGGAGCAACCGGATATTACCCACTTTAATCTAACGGCGAACATCGGTCAAACAATCGAGCGGCTTCGAGAGCTTTTGGTAAATCAAGGCTATGATATCACTTTCACACACGGCGACGATTTATACGTAAATGCGGATGAGATGAAAATTGACAGAGCTTTCTATAACCTTCTTGTAAATGCCATCAACTTCTCGGGTGAAGACCGCAAAGTGCTTGTTGATATCTCGTCATCGGAAACGGGTGTGAGGGTTTCTGTTACAGATCATGGCGAGGGCATTTCCGAGGATGAACTGCCTTATATCTGGGACAGGTACTACAAAAGCGGAAAAGCCCACAAACGAGCCGTAACAGGCACGGGTCTGGGCTTGTCTATTGTAAGAAAGATTATTGATTTGCATGGAGGGTCGTGCGGAGTTATATCAGAGATTGGCAAAGGCAGCACATTCTGGTTTGAACTTTATCAAGGGGAATTGTCGTTATGATCTTCAATTCTGTCAAGCGTAGCATGGACGGCGTTGCCAAGGGAAATCGACATTTTGAATCATGAAACGTCTATTTCCCTAGGTTCTCATTACCGCTCATCCCCTCGTAATTTACCGTACCCTTTTTCCATTGAAGAAGGTCATATTAACCTGAGTTTCGCTTATATCAAGCGGATTGATATTGAGAATATCTAAATCAACAACAATGAAATCCGCGCGTTTGCCGATGGTTATCGAGCCAATCTCGTTTTCACGGAATAATTGGTATGCTCCGTTGATTGTGTACGCTTCAATGGCTTGCTTCACCGAAACGCGTTCGGCGGGGTTCAGCAACCATGTAGGGTCGTCTATATCGGTGATGTCGGGAACACCGAACTCGCCGGTGTACAGATTGCGTGTTACAGCAGCCTCAATCGCCCAAAACGGATTGTTGTTCGCGGTAACGGGGTGGTCGCCGGAAAACGTAACCGTAACCCCGGCGTCAATCAAGCTGCGGACTGGATACATCGTCATGGCGCGCTTCTCGCCCAATAAAATCAACTCAACTTCATCAAACCATCCCGGCGCGCGGATATGCCAAAACGGCTGCGTATTGCCAATAACACCCATGCGACCCATCCTCGCTTTATCGTTGTCACTGACAAGCTGCAAATGCGCGAATACGGTTCTGTGGTCGGTATTCGGGTTTTGGGCTTTAATGTATTCCAGAATATTCATCATTTCCGATGTTGCTGCGTCGCCGATTGTGTGAATGTATAACTGAAAACCCTCCGCAACCGTCCGTGCGGTAATGTCCTTTAATTCCTCAACATCCCAATTAAAATCCGATCTAAAACCGGGCTCAAGACCGGCGGCATCGTCATAGGGTTCAGAAAGATAGGCTGTCATGCCCTCGACAACACCGTCGGCGAAGAATTTAATCGACGACACTTTCAATAGCTCATTACCGCTGAGTGATTCGCGCCACCGTGCAGCTCCGCCGATAATCTCGTCAAAATCCCATCCCGGTTCATACTGCCCGCCGGCGAGATTTAATCTGAGTGCAAGCTGTCCGCTTTCATAAAACGCCAAATACGCATCGTTATCAACAAAGTGCGGTACAAGGCACATCGCGCCGGTGAAGCCCCAACCGTGCATATTTTCTTGGAACCGGAGCAT